>JAQWOW010000217.1 GCA_029245665.1 Polaribacter sp.
TTACACTAATTTCATAGCTATCATTCAGTGCTTTAGACACCGTAGAAATAGAAACATTAAATTCCTTTGCAATGTCCTTTATAGTGAGTCTTTTCATAATCTAGTTCACAAATTAGCGTCTAAATTACAAAAATCTCTCTAATATAAAAGTAAAAATTAAGCATTTATAATTTTATAATATTAGATGTTTTACGAAGTTCGAAAATAAAGAAACTGTAGAGTATAAAGTATTCTAAAAGAACAAACCACAAATTCTCTTTCAAGGGCATATTTGAATATGCTTGATAGCTAAAAATAACAACGATTGTCCAAATAATTGGAAAACGGTATTTTGTAAAAATTGATAAAAATAAAGGAGTTGCCAGATACCAAGGATGCACAGTTGATGCTGTGAAATAATAAAAACAGAATCCAAATAATGAAACAGTGATAAATGCTATCATTGTGTTGTTTTTTCTAACAAAAGTTACTATCATTAAAAATATAAATGTTAGGAGGGAAGTTACTTTTCCAATAATAGCAATTTCATTATACCCACTATAGTAGTATCCAATTTTTCTAAAGATGTAATAAAAGCTTGCGTTAAATTCAAAATTTTGAAACCACAAACTTATAGAATTGCTATAGTTTTTTAAAAATTCTGGAGTGTAGAAAGGTAAAAACAAAAGAAATGTGGTTGATAAAACAATTGTATAAAAAAGACTTAATTTTTTAAAACTTGTACTCCAATTTTGATTTTTTCTTACAAACCATTGGTAAAATAAAGGGAGCATTAACAATGGAATCAATTTTACTGAAATCGAACACGCTAAAAGTAGTGCAGACAAAATCCATTTTTGTTTGTGTAATTCATACAAACTCCAAACTAAGAAAAAGAGCATTACAGGTTCAAAATGTAAGTTTCCCGTCATTTCTATTATTATAAATGGATTTAAAGCATACCAAAATATATTTTTTTTAGGCAGGTTTAAGCTTGCTAAAAGTTTTCTTCCAAAAAATAAAATTCCAATATCTGCCATCATAATGATGACTCTTAACACAATTATAGAGCCCAAAAGACTTTTGCTGGAAAGCAATGCAGCAATCAAAAAACAAAGTTGATTTATCGGGGGGTAGTTTGTGTAATGGCTTCCATTCATTTCTCCCATTCCAGCATATAACCTATAAGTGTCAGATATAGGCTGTGTGCCCTGTTTAATGAACGATTCAGGCAATGATAAATAGGGGTTTAACCCTTCGAAAAGAATTCGCCCATCCCAAATAAACCTATAAAAATCCTGTGATAAATTAGGAATTGCAAAGAGAAAGAGAATCCTAAAAAAAAGCACCGATGCAATTAAGGTTGAAGTACCAATCGTTTTACTATTTATCAAGAGATAAAAACAACCAAAAAGGGTACACCACAAAAAAAACAATGTTTTAAATTCAGTTCTTTCTAGGGAATATGCAAACACAAAATAAAGTACAGCGCTAATCAGTATGAGTAGCACATCTTTATATTTTGTAAAAAAAGACATTAAGCTTTGGAAAATATTGATTTAAAAAACACATAACTAAATCCAACAAAAAGCATAAAGTGGAAAGGGAATAAGCCAAAATCACCTCCTTGATTTCCAACAATAAAAGCACTGTACATTCCAAAAATAAAATACACAGCTAATAGGCCTTCTAAAACAACATGGATAGATGGTTTTTTCTTGATGTATATATTCTTTTTCCAGCTGTCTTTTAAGGAATTAATATTAAATTTTGGAGTTCTCACAAATTCACTTTTTTTACCTAAATGTCCTTCT
This sequence comes from Polaribacter sp., assembly GCA_029245665.1. Taxonomy (GTDB): domain Bacteria; phylum Bacteroidota; class Bacteroidia; order Flavobacteriales; family Flavobacteriaceae; genus Polaribacter. The sequence continues at coordinate 1,794 of JAQWOW010000217.1, forward strand.
AAAACCGAAATTGTATTGTGCAAAGAAAAACCCATAGCAATAGAAAAGAAGGTGAAAAATGAACCGATATATTTGACGAATCTTAGAAAACCTCCCCCGTAAATACTTTTAAACATATGCCAGTAACAAACAAAAAAGATCAAAGAACTGATAACGAAGAAGCTCATCACATAGAAATAGTTTTTTAAATGTGCATATTCATTTTTAATATATAACATTGGAACACTCAGAATGGCTACTACTAATATACAAGTAAACATTGAGCTGTTGAGCAAGTGCAATAAACTATGAATTTTGGTTCTAAAAGGTACTGTTTTACTCGCTATGACCCGTTTCATCATCTTTTGAAAGTTCTCTGCGCCCCCTTTGTTCCATCTAAATTGTTGAGATCTTGCAGCGCTAATAACTATCGGTAATTCGGCGGGTGTTTCTACGTTTACCAAATATTTAAACTTCCAATTTTTTAATTGAGCCCTATAACTTAAATCCAAATCTTCTGTTAGAGTATCTCCTTCCCAATTGCCTGCATCATAAATACATTCTTTTCTCCAAACGCCAGCGGTACCATTAAAATTAATAAAATGTCCTTTACTATTTCTTCCAACTTGTTCTAATGTAAAATGTGCATCTAATGCAAAAGCTTG
>JAQWOW010000220.1 GCA_029245665.1 Polaribacter sp.
TACGCAGAGGCAACCTTTTCATTCTTTTTAAGAAATCCAATTTGTCAAGAAATGGGTCGTAAATTTAAGATGTCTTTTTCTGGTACGGATGATGATACAGCAATTAGTTTTATTCATGATTTAGGATTTATAGCAAAAATAAAAACAGAAAATGGAGTTGCTAAAAAAGGTTTTAAAGTTGTATTAGGAGGTGGTTTGGGTTCTCAACCAAGACACGCAGACCTCATTTATGAATTTTTAGAAGAAGACTTGTTAATACCCACAATAGAAGGGGTTTTAAGAATTTTTGATCGCTTTGGAGAACGTGCAAAAAGAGCAAAAGCACGATTGAAATTTTTAGTGAAAGAGATCGGAATCGAAGCTTTTTTACAGTTGGTTTCAGATGAAATAAATGCCTTAGAAAACAAAACTTTTAAAGTAGATACAACACCTTTTGAGCAGGAAATTACATGTAACGAAGTAACAATTCCTTCTGTGAAAATTGAAGATGAAGCGGCCTATACCGAGTGGAAAGAAACCAATGTTATTCCACAGAAACAAAAAGACTTCGTTGCGATTGGAATTAAGGTTCATTTGGGAGATTTTTATACTCCAAAAGCAAGATTATTAGCAGATTTGGTAAAAAAATATGCAGCAAATGAAATTAGATTAACCCTGCGTCAAAATATTTTAATTCGGCATGTAAAAGAAGATAGGCTTCCATTTTTTTACACAGAATTACAAAAATTAGGCTTTGCAAAATCGGGTTATAATTCTACTTCAGATATTACCGCGTGTCCCGGAACAGACACCTGTAATTTAGGGATTTCTAGTAGTACAGGAATTGCTGTTGCATTGGAAAAAGTATTGGAACAAGAATACCCTAGTTATAGTAACAACAAAGAAATTGCTATAAAAATTAGTGGATGCATGAATGCTTGTGGACAGCATAATATGGCCCACATTGGTTTTCAAGGAATGTCGATAAAAGTAGGGCAATTGCAAGCACCAGCTCTACAGGTTTTAATAGGAGGAGGTATTCTAGGCGATGGAAAAGGTCGTTTTTCAGATAAATTAGTAAAGATTCCGAGTAAGAAAGGGCCAGAAGCACTGCGTATTTTGTTGAATGATATTGAGGCAAACCAACAAAAGGAAGAAACGTTTTTAGGGTATTACGATAGAAAAGGAAAAATGTATTTCTATGATTTGTTAAAAGGCTTGTCTGATACCACCAATTTAGCACCGACTGATTTTATTGATTGGGGACATTCAGAAAATTATGTAAAAGCAATCGGAGTGGGAGAATGTGCAGGAGTTGTCATTGACTTAGTTGCTACCCTACTTTTTGAAAGTGAAGAAAAAATTACAAATTCTGAAGAAGCGTTCAAAGAACATCAGTTTTCTGATAGTATCTATCATGCATATACTTCAATTGTCAATACTGCAAAAGCCTTGTTAATTTCTGAAAATATCAAAACAAATACCCAAGCGGGAATCATTAGTGGTTTTCAAGAGCATTTTGTTGAGACAAACAAGATTCAATTAACAGGTTCTTTTGAAACATTGGTGTATCAAATTAAAGAAGAAGCGCCCACAAAAAGTTTTGCAAATAGCTATTTGAAAGAGGCAAAATTATTTTATCAAAAAGCAGATGCTTTTAGAAAAAAACAAGTAGACTATGTATCATAAGACACCGAAATTAACAGTCGTTGGTGCAGGCCCTGGAGACGTAGATTTAATTACCCTAAAAGCGATTAAAGTTTTAAAAACTGCAGATGTTGTTTTGTATGATGCGCTGGTAAATGAAGAATTATTGACTTACATTCACTCAGGAGCAGAAGTGATTTTTGTCGGAAAACGAAGAGGATGCTACACCTATCAACAAGAAAAAATTAATGAATTGATTGTTTCTCGCGCCAATTCAAAAGGGCATGTCGTTCGATTAAAAGGAGGAGATCCATTTGTGTTTGGAAGAGGCGCTGAAGAAATGGAATATGCTGCAAGTTTTGGAATAGAAACGGCAATGGTTCCTGGAATTTCATCCTCATTGGCAGTTGCAGCTCATCAAAATATACCCATAACAAAACGCGGAAGTGCAGAGAGTTTCTGGATCATCACAGGAACTACAAAAGACCATAAAATTTCAAAGGATATTATTTTAGCATCCAAATCAAATGCAACAATTGTAATTTTAATGGGAATGGGAAAATTACCAGAAATTGTCGCATTATTTCAAAAAGAAAAGAAACATAATTTACCAGTTGCCATCATTCAAAACGGGACAAGAACGAATGAAAAAGTTGGAATAGGGACCGTTGATACTATTTTAGATGTAGTCAAAGAACAAGGTTTAAGCAATCCTGCAATCATCGTTTTGGGAGAAGTGGTAAATCACCGTGCAGCACTTTTAACTATTCAGCAGCAATCTGCAGTTGATTTAAATACCTCGTTGTATGGATAGAAATAACTTATACCCCATTTTTCTAAAAACAAAAAACCTACAGATTTTAATTGTAGGAGGTGGTTTCGTCGCAGAGGAAAAATTAACATTTTTGTTAAAATCAAGTCCAGATGCCAATGTACTGATGGTTTCACCCATGTTTAGAGAGGGCACAAAAGCCTTGGCAAAGAAAGGAAATGTAACGCTGATCAATAAAAAATACAGCAGACGTTATTTAAAAGGAAAACACATTGTTATTGCAACAACAGATTTTCCAAAAGTAAATGAAACTGTTTATAAGCATTGTAGAAAGCGAAGCATTCTTGTAAATGTTGCAGACAACCCGCCGTTTTGTGATTTTTATATGGGAGGTATTGTCACCAAAGGAAATGTGAAAATAGCAATTTCTACAAACGGTCAATCACCAACTACTGCCAAAAGGTTGCGTCAATTTTTTGAAGAGGTACTTCCAGAAAACATCAATGATTTGGTGAAGAATTTGAATGAATTTAGAAAAACAATAAAAGGAGATTTCGAACAAAAAGTAGAAACACTCAACGAATTTACAAAAGGATTAATAGAAAAAAAAGAATCTTAAAAATGATTACTACAGATATACTTATTATTGGAGCAGGACCAACAGGTTTATTCACGGTTTTTGAAGCAGGTTTGTTAAAATTAAAATGTCATTTGATAGATGCACTACCGCAAGCAGGTGGGCAATGTTCAGAGATTTACCCCAAAAAACCAATTTATGATATTCCTGCATACCCAGAGATTTTAGCAGGTGATTTAACAGATAAATTAATAGAGCAAAGCAAACAGTTTGAGCCAGGGTTTACCTTGGGGGAAAGAGCAGAAACGATTTTGAAACAAGACGACGGTTCTTTTATTGTTACCACGAATAAAGGAACAGAACACCATGCTAAAATAGTTGCAATTGCTGGGGGCTTGGGTTCTTTTGAACCCAGAAAACCGTTGATTCCGAATCTTGCAAATTTTGAAGATAGAGGGGTGGAGTACATCATTAAAGAACCAGAATTGTATCGCGACAAAAAAGTGGTGATTTCTGGAGGAGGAGACTCTGCTCTAGATTGGGCAATTTTCTTATCAAACGTGGCTTCAGAAGTTACTTTAATACACAGAAGAAATGAATTTAGAGGGGCTTTGGATTCTGTTGAAAAAGTTCAGGAATTAAAGAATCTAGGAAAAATAAGATTGATAACTCCTGCAGAAGTAAAAGGGATTTTAGGAAAAGAAAAAGTAACCGGTGTTGCTGTTGAGAAAAAAGGAGAAGATGCTTTTATCATTGATGCAGATCATTTTATTCCTTTGTTTGGGCTGTCACCAAAATTAGGGCCGATTGGAAACTGGGGATTAGAAATTGAGAAAAATGCGATTAAAGTAAACAATGCATTGGACTATCAAACAAATATTCCAGGAATTTATGCCATTGGTGATGTAAATACCTATCCCGGGAAGTTGAAATTGATTTTATGTGGTTTTCACGAAGCAACTTTAATGTGTCAAAGTGCTTACAAGAGAATTTTTCCTGATAAAAAGTACGTGATGAAATACACAACAGTTGGAGGTGTAGATGGTTTTGATGGAACCCGAAAAGAAGCGCCAAAAGCAGTTGTTAAAGCCATAGAATAGTACTATTTTTAAAAGGTTTGTGTAACTTTGCAAAAACGATTAATAAAAGCCAGATAGATGCAAGACATCAATATTAAAATAACAGACAGAAACGGAAAAATGCACGAGGTTGTTGCGCCCACAGACATGGCAATGAATCTGATGGAGGTGGTTCGTTCCTATGAGTTGGCCGAAGAGGGAACCATTGGTGTTTGTGGTGGAATGGCGATGTGTGCTTCTTGCCAATGCTATGTAAAATCAGCACATAAATTACCTGAGATGACAGATGATGAAGACGCCATGTTGGCGGAAGCATTTTATGTAGAAGATACGAGTAGATTGGGATGTCAAATACAAATGACACCAGAAATGGATGGTTTGGAAGTAGAATTAGCTCCAGAAATATAAAAATTAAAATGGAAAAAACAGCCGAAAAAGTTTTGTTTAAAAACTATAGTATGTGTTTGCGGGATGCGGTAGGAATTTTTACCAAACAATTGATAAATAATTTATTTGATGTCGATCATTTGACAGAAAATGGTCCGCAAACAAGAGCTCGATTTTTAACCATTTTAGAGAGGTTGTCTATTGATAATGGCCAAAATTTATGGACTAATTTCGAGAATTCTTTTGTTGGCATTCGGCAGCAATTAGATCTAGATGCTGCTGCCGCTCATAAAATAGATCCTGCTGCAAAAAGTTTAGAGGAAGTTTATTTAGCATACCCTGGGTTTTATGCGATTGCTGTGCATCGTTTAAGTCATCAGTTGTTAACACTGGGAGTTCCTATTTTACCCCGAATGATGAGCGAATTTACGCATAGCATTACAGGGACAGACATTCACCCAGGAGCAAAAATCGGTCATTCGTTTTTTATAGATCATGCAACAGGAATCGTGATTGGAGAAACGACGGTTATCAAAGACAACGTCCAGATTTTCCAGGGAGTTACTTTGGGAGGTGTGCAAGTAAAAAAGAGTTTGGCCTCTACCAAAAGACACCCAACGATAGAAAATGGCGTTGTCATTTATGCAAATGCCACTATTTTAGGGGGAGATGTGGTGATTGGAGAAAATTCTATAATCGGTGCAAATGTTTGCATTACAGAAACTATCCAGGCAAATTCTGTGGTAACTGTGCAGTCAGAGAATAAAATTTTTCAAAGAAATTAAGCAGATGAAAACAAAAAGTATCATAGATTTTGTAGGCAATACACCCTTAGTAGAAGCACAAAACATCTTTCAAAAAGAAGGAGTTACCCTATTGCTGAAACTAGAAGGCAATAATCCCGGAGGAAGTGTAAAAGACAGAGCGGCTTTCAATATGATTTCCGAGGCACTTCGAAGAAAAAATATTAGAAAAGGAGATACTTTAGTAGAGGCAACTAGTGGTAATACAGGTATTGCATTGGCATTAATGGCCAAGGTTTTAGGAGTGCATATGGTCTTGGTATTGCCAGAAAATTCAACTGTTGAAAGAATCAAAACAATGCGTTCTTATGGGGCAAAAGTAATTTTAACTCCAAAAGAACTAGGAATGGAAGGTTCTAGAGATTATGCCTTAAAATTAAAATATAAAAAAGGGTATTACAGATTAAATCAGTTTGACAATACCGACAATTCCAAAGCACATTATAAAACTACCGGACCCGAAATTTGGAGAGATACAGAAGGTGAAGTAACCCATTTTATTGCAGCAATGGGAACTACAGGAACCATTATGGGGGTTTCAGATTATTTAAAAGAAAAGAATAAAAACATAAAAATTATTGGTGCTCAACCCAGTGATGGTGCAAAAATTCCTGGTATTCGAAAATGGACAACAGAATACATGCCTGCAATTTTTACACGTTCTAAAGTAGATCAAGTTATTGAGGTGAGTGAAGAAGAGGCCAGAAACATGACGCAAAGATTAGCTTCAGAAGAAGGTATTTTTGCGGGTATGAGTAGTGGTGGATCTGTTGTAACCGCATTAAAAGTAGCAGAAAAA
>JAQWOW010000225.1 GCA_029245665.1 Polaribacter sp.
ATTAATTAATTTTGCGGCGGCTTCAAGAGAAGAAAAGTCTGTTTTTGGTATGGGATTATAACTTCTTACTTTTGTACATTTTTCATATGTAAAGTCAAATTCTTCAAACTGCGCGTCTTTTGTAATGTCGACTAAGACAGGCCCAGGCCTGCCACTTCTTGCAATGTAAAATGCTTTTGCTAAAGCTTCTGGAATATCAGCTGCTTTCGTAACTTGACAATTCCATTTTGTTACGGGTGTTGAAATCCCAACAATATCTGTTTCTTGAAATGCATCACTACCTAATAAATGAGATGGAACTTGACCCGTAATACATACCATTGGTGTAGAATCTATTTGTGCGTCTGCAATACCCGTAATTAAATTGGTGGCACCCGGACCAGAAGTTGCAATGGCTACTCCGACTTTTCCAGAAATTCTTGCAAAACCTTGAGCAGAATGAGTTGCTCCCTGCTCGTGACGGGTTAAAACGTGATGAATTTTATCTTGGTATTTGAATAATTCATCATATACTGGCATAATGGCTCCTCCAGGATATCCATAAATTATTTTTACTTCCTCTTCTATCAAGCATCTAACAATCGCCTCGCTACCAGAAATTTTTTCTGTAACTTTTATTGAAGTTTCGCTATCTTTTATGGTTTTTGTTTCCATATGTATTCTTTTAGATTCCTACCAAAGTAGAAATGACACTCTTTATTATTATAAATCTGTAACACATCCTTTGGATGCAGATGCTACAGTTTTAGCATATTTATATAAAATTCCTTTTTTGTGTTTTAGTGCGGGTGCAGTCCAACTTGCTTTTCTTTCTGAAAGTTCTTCCTCAGAAATTAAGACATCTATAGAATTATCCTCTGCACTAATTTTGATGATATCACCCGTTTTTAAGAGTCCAATTGTACCTCCAGATTGAGCTTCTGGTGTGATATGACCAACCACAAAACCGTGTGTACCTCCAGAAAAGCGACCATCTGTTATCAATGCAACTGATTTTCCTAACCCTGCGCCCATAATTAACGAAGTTGGCTTTAACATTTCTGGCATTCCGGGACCTCCTTTTGGTCCTACATATCTAATGACGACAACATCTCCTTTTGCTACTTCTCCGTTTGAAATACCTGTATTTGCTGCTTGTTCACCATCATAAACCACTGCTTTTCCTTGAAAAAGTAAGCCTTCGTTTCCAGAAATTTTTGCAACAGCTCCTTCTGTAGCAAGATTTCCATAAATTATTTGAATATTTCCTGATGACTTTAATGCTTTATTTTTAGGGTAAATGACATCCTGGTCATCAAATTCCATTGCTTCAACATTTGCTAGATTCTCAGCCAATGTTTTTCCTGTTACAGTTAAACAATCTCCATGTAAATATCCATTGTCTAATAAATATTTCATAATTGCAGGGGTTCCACCAACACCATGAACATCTTCCATTAAATATTTACCTGAAGGTTTTAAATCTGCAATTAATGGGGTTCTATCACTTACTTTTTGAAAATCTTCTAAAGTAAATTCAATATCTGCAGCATGGGCAATTGCTAAAAAGTGTAATACCGCATTGGTAGAACCCCCTAAAGCATTTACAATAGCAATGGCATTTTCAAGAGATTTTTTAGAAATAATATCCAACGGCTTTAAATCTAATTCTAATAAATTTTTAATTGCCAAAGCTGTTCTTTCGGCTTCAGATGACTTATTGGGATTTTCTGCAGGAATTGATGAATTATAAGGCAATGCAAAACCCATACATTCAATAGCAGATGCCATAGTGTTTGCAGTGTACATTCCTCCACATGCTCCAGCTCCTGGTATGGCTCTTTTTATGATTTCTCTGTATTCTTCTTCTTCAATTTCTCCAGCTACTTTTTGCCCTAAAGCCTCAAAAGCAGAGACAATATTTAATTTTTTTCCTTTATAATTACCAGATGCAATGGTTCCTCCGTACATCATTATAGATGGGCGATTCAATCGCAACATTGCAATCACTGCTCCTGGCATATTTTTATCACAACCTACCACAGAAACCAAAGCATCATAACTCTGGGCATTCATGACAGTTTCTATTGAATCTGCAATGATATCTCTTGAAGCTAGTGAGTAATTCATACCTGAAGTTCCCATTGATATTCCATCAGAAACTCCTATCGTATTAAATCCTAAACCAACCAAACCAGCAATATTACTCTCAACTTTAACTTCGGCTGCCAAATTATTCAAATGCATGTTACATGGGTTACCATCATAACCTGTACTGGCAATACCCACTTGCGCTTTGCTCATATCTTCGTCAGACAAACCTACTGCGTATAGCATTGCTTGTGATGCTGGCTGAGATTCATCTTGTGTTAATCTGCTACTGTGTTTATTAAGTTTCATTTACTATTTTCTTCAATTTGTTGTCTAAATTACTCTGTTTCACTATTTTTATTGAATAAAATTGAATAAAATTCTTTAAATTCAGGTGTTCAAAAAACAACATAAACAACTGTTCTTAAATTACTTATCAATTATTAATTATGATATTCAATCATTGAAATAAATTCAATAAAAAACTCTCCATTTTACTGGAAAGCTCTATTTAAAATTATAATCTAAATGGTACTTGCTTAGTATGTATACTAATTTTTAACTATTTGAGCATGCAACCTAAGCAACATTCTTTTAGATTATTGTACTTTGTCCCATATGAATATTTTTAAAATTCATGGCACTATCTTCTTGATTTAAAATATAATCTGCAATAAAATCGCCTACTTTAGCCGTGGAAGCTGCATACTGGTTTTTCCCTTTTAAATCTTGAGTAGTAATGCCTAAATCTAATGACTTTTCTACCGCTCTTTGAATTGCATCAGCTTCATCGTGTAACTCTAAATGCTCTAATAACATCGCAGCAGATAAAATAGAAGCTAAAGGATTTGCAATGTCTTTTCCTTTTGCTTGCGGAAAAGAACCATGTATAGGTTCAAACAAAGCATTTTTTTCTCCAATAGAGCTGGATGCCAATAATCCAATTGAACCGCAAATTACGCTGGCTTCATCTGAAATAATGTCTCCAAACAAATTTTCAGTAAGTACTACATCAAATTGTTTTGGATTTTGAATGATTTGCATGGCTGCATTGTCAACAAATAAAAAATCTAAAGCAACATCTTTATATTCCTTCGCTATATTTATAACTGTCTTCCTCCACAAACGGGAAGTTTCTAGAACATTTGCTTTGTCTACTAACGTTACTTTCTTCTTTCTATTCTGAGCCCCTTTAAAAGCGAGATGCGTTACTCTAGAAATTTCTTGTACAGTATAAGAACAACCATCAAAAGCAGACATACCGTCTTTGGTTGTTTCTTTTGTTCCGAAATAAATCCCTCCTGTTAATTCTCTGTAGATGGCAATATCGGTTCCAATAACAATTTCTTTTTTTAGTGGAGAGTTTTTTATTAGTTTATCATAAGCCTTTACAGGTCTTACATTGCAAAATAATCCCAACTCTTTTCTCAAGCGCAAAAGCCCTTGTTCTGGTCTTACTTTTAGAGTTGGGTCATTGTCATATTTTAATTCTCCAATTGCTCCAAATAAAATCGCATCTGAACTTTTACATATATTAATGGTAGCATCTGGCAATGGATTTCCTGAAGAATCAATTGCACAAGCCCCCATTTGGGCTTCTTTGTATAAAAAAATATGATCATAAACCTCCGCAACAGCATCTAATGCTTTTTTTGCTTGACTAGTTACTTCTGGTCCAATACCATCTCCAGGGATTACTGCAATTGTATATTTCATTGTATATAACGTCGTCTCTAGTTTGTGTTTGTAATCAAAGGTAGTTGCTTGTTTTAAAATAGTTGGCTTAAAATTCACAACTACCATTGAAGACAAAGTTTGTTTTAATTTTTTACACCATTACTATTTTAGATATTTTATTCACTTCCTTCATGATACGATGAATATCGGTATCTTTTACTTCTTTTTGTTTGTCTGCTGTACTTAAGAAAGCAGTGTAAGCAACATCTAATTGCACCTTAGTTAGTTCATAACCAATTTTTTTTGCTCTGTATGCTAGAGCTGCTCTACCACTTCTTGCAGTTAATACAATAGCACTTTCTGTAACACCAACATCTTCAGGATCCATAATTTCATATGTTTCTCTGTTTTTTATAACTCCATCTTGATGAATACCAGAACTGTGAGCAAAAGCATTAGCGCCAACAATTGCTTTGTTTGGCTGAACAGGCATTCCCATACTTTCACGAACCATGACGCTTGTGTCGTATAATAGTTTTGTATTGATACTTGTCTCTAGGTTTAAGTAGGGATGTTGCCTCAAGACCATTACTACTTCTTCTAAAGCTGTATTTCCTGCTCTTTCGCCAATTCCATTAATGGTACACTCAATTTGACGAGCACCATTGATAACACCTGCAATTGAATTTGCTGTTGCCATTCCTAAATCGTTGTGGCAATGGCAAGAAAGAATTACATTTTCTATTCCCTTTACGTTTTCACGTAAATACTTAATTTTTGCACCATATTCTTCTGGCAAACAATATCCTGTTGTATCTGGAATGTTCAGCACAGTTGCACCAGCTTTTATAACCTCTTCACATACTCTAGCTAAATATTCATTATCAGTTCTTCCGGCATCCTCTGCGTAGAACTCAACATCTTCAACAAAAGACTTGGCATAAGAAACGGCTCCTGTAGCTCTTTCTATTACTTTTTCTTTTGATGAATTAAATTTATATTTTATGTGTGAATCACTTGTGCCAATCCCTGTATGGATTCTAGGTAATTTTGCATATTTTAGAGCTTCTGCTGCTATTTTTATATCATTTTCAACCGCTCTTGTTAATCCACAAACAGTTGCGTTTTTTACAATTTTTGAAATCTCAGAAACCGACTTGAAATCTCCGGGGCTCGAAACTGGAAAACCTGCTTCAATGATATTTACACCTAATAAATCTAATCTCTCAGCAATTACTAATTTTTGATTGGTATCTAATTTACAACCAGGAACTTGTTCACCATCTCTCAGTGTTGTGTCAAAAATTTGAACCTTGTTATCTTGCATAATTTAAGTAAAGATTATCTTAATTTTACTCAAATATATTTATTGAGATTAAAATAAATAGTTATTTTTACGAAACTGTACGATT
>JAQWOW010000273.1 GCA_029245665.1 Polaribacter sp.
TTTTTCATGATTTTTAAAATGAAAATCTTGAATATTTATACTTTTATCAGTAATTTCTATGCCAATAATTGAATTGCCCTCCTCTTTTAATTGATGGATGATTTGATTGAAATCAGTATAAATATCGTGTGTAATTTGATGGATTGTATTCCTAGCAGTTTTTTTCACAATCTTATTTTCGATTGTTGGAGAGTTTTCATGCAAATAGATTTTTTGCACACCAAAACTTTCAGCAATTCTAAAACACATTCCTATGTTTTCTGGAGTTCTAATGGCATCACAAACAATTGTAATTGGAAATTGTTTGTCCTCATTTTGTATGTCGTAGTGTGTTAATTGTTTCAACGGACAAATGTTTATGTATTTAAACTCATTACATATTTTTTTGGGGTTGTGCCAAATTTCTTCTTAAAGGCTGCTATAAAATGGCTAGCAGTACTGTACCCAACTTGTAAACCAACTTCATTTACATTAAATTGATTGCTCTCTAGTAACTTTCTTGAATGTTCCATTTTGTAATCAAACAAGAAACTATAGACAGTATCACCATAAATTTGTTTAAAACCTTCTTTTAATTTTTTTAAATTTAGACCTATTTCTGCAGCTAATTCTTGTAAACTTGGAGGTTCTGCCATTCTAGAGATGATAATTTCTTTTGCCTTTCTAATTTTTAAAACATTTTGTTCATCAACTAAAAAAGGACAGTATTCACCATCGGTATTTTCTTCCTTTTGAAAATGAAGACTTAATAATTCATAAACTTTTCCTTTTACATATAAATCTCTAATGGAACTGTTGCTGTTAGAATTGATGATCTGTTGTAAAACAAGTGAAACGCTTGGCTTTATTTCTGTATCATCATAATATTTTTTATTGCTATTCTCATCACTCAAAAAAGGGATATAGCCAGATTCTTTAGAAAATAAAGCGTGAAATTTTTCTATAGAAATTAACAATGATACCAATGTAGTTTTTGGTTGAATTTCTAAATTAATAGGCAATGTTCTTTGCGGATTGTATAATAAAATAGATCTATTGTCTGTAACATCAAAAGAATAAGACCCATTGTTGAATAAAAATTTAGAGTTTCCTCTCAAGCAAAAATGAATTTGAATAAAAGTACTGCTAATCTCTCTTTCAAAATTCTGAATCTCTTTGCTTTCATTCTGAAAATGAAGGACATAAAATCCCTTTTCTAAGACAATTTCCTCAAAAGTACTTTCTCCGACATTTTTAAACATAAATATCCTTTTTTTAAAGATTGTTTCTATTTAGAATCATTCTATATAAAAATCATAAAAAACCTTAAATTCTTAGCAAAAATAATACTTTTCATGTGTTTTTTTGTTAAAATGTTTATAAAAAACATACAGCGATATAAAAAGTACTTTTAGCGACATTTTTTTCTAAATGAAGGTTTTACTTTTGACTAACTTTTAGAAAAATATGCAAGAAGAGAGGCAAGAAGACTTTTATAATATTGGAGTTAGTTACAAAAAAGCAGATGTCAACACCCGTGGAAAATTTTCTTTAACCAAAGAAAACCAATCCTCTTTATTAAAACTAGCAAAAGAAAAAGGCTTTAAAGGTGTCTTTATAATTTCTACGTGCAACAGAACAGAAATTAGTGGTTTCGCAGAACGACCTTGTCAGTTAATAGAATTGTTGTGTGAATTTTCAGAGGGTTCAATTCAAGAATTTGCAAAGGTTTCTAACATTTATAAAAATCAAGAAGCAATTCATCATTTATTCAGAATTGGCACCGGTTTAGAGAGTCAGATATTAGGAGATTACGAAATAGTTGGTCAATTAAGAAAATCTTTCAATCTCGCGAAATCCCTAAAGGCTACAAATGCATATTCTGAAAGATTGATAAATTCTGTTCTTCAAGCGAGCAAGAGGGTTAAGAATGAAACAAAATTAAGTTCTGGTACAACCTCTGTCTCATATGCAGCTGTTCAATACATAATTAAAAATTTACCAGATTACAATTCAAAAAATATTTTAGTTTTTGGCTTGGGTAAAATGGGAAAACATACCTGTAAAAATTTAGCTGAGTATACGCACAACAAATCAGTTTGCTTGATCAACAGAACTGAAGAAAAAACAAATGAGTTTGTAAAAGAGCACACTTTTATCAGGAAAGCTGTTTTTGAAAATTTATCAGAAGAAATTGAAAAAGCAGCTGTTTTAATAGTTTCTACAGGCTCAGACAAACCTACAATTACAAAAGAGCATATTGGTACGCACAAAGAATTGTTGATTTTAGATTTGTCAATGCCAGAGAATGTGGAAAAAGAGGTAACTGAGAATACAAATGTTTCTCTTGTAAACATTGACGAGCTTTCTAAAATAACAGATGAAACTTTAGCAGCGCGTCAACTAGAAGTCCCTTTTGCAGAGGCCATTATAGAAACTCACAAAGCAGAATTTAATGAATGGCTCAATCACAGAAGATTTACACCAGCGATAGCGGCTTTAAAAAAATCATTGGAAAACATAAAAAACGATGAAATTAATTTTCAGAAGAAAAAAATAGCTCATTTCGACGAAAGTCAAGCGGAAATTTTAACCTCACGTTTTATTCAAAAAATAACCACACAGTTTGTCAAACATTTAAAAGACGAAGAAACTTCAGTTTCTCAAAGCCTTCAAGTAATCAATAAGGTTTTTAAATCTTAATTAAAACTCCATGCAGAAAATAATAAGAATAGGAACTCGCGATAGCAAATTGGCGCTTTGGCAGGCCAATAAAGTGAGAAATGAGTTAAAAGAGTTAGGATATGAGTCTGAGTTGGTTCCTATCAAATCCTTGGGTGATATTGTTTTAGACAAGCCGCTCTATGAACTTGGAGTAACAGGTGTTTTTACAAAGAGCTTAGACGTTGCAATGCTTCATAAAAAAATTGATATTGCAGTTCATTCTTTGAAAGATGTACCCACCGTTTTACCTGAAAAAATCATGCAAGCTGCTGTTCTAAAACGTGATGATTATTCAGATGTTTTAGTTTTAAAAGGTACAGAAGAATTTTTTGGACAGCCAAATGGGATAATTGCCACAGGAAGTTTAAGAAGAAAAGCAATGTGGTTAAACCGCTATCCAACTCATAAAGTAGTTGGTTTGCGAGGAAATGTAAACACTCGTCTAGAAAAACTAGAAAATAGTGAAAGTTGGAATGGTGCTATTTTTGCGACAGCAGGCTTGTATCGTCTTGGAAAAATACCAACAGAAGCAATCAAACTTTCTTGGATGATTCCTGCACCAGGGCAGGGTGCAATTATGATCACATGCTTACAGGAAGATGATTATTCTATAGATGCATGTGAGCAATTAAATCATAGAGAAACAGAAATTTGTACCAATATAGAACGTGAATTTTTACATCTGTTAGAAGGAGGTTGTACTGCCCCAATCGGAGCTTTGGCCTACATAGACGGAAAAACAGAAGAAATAAACTTCAAAGGTGTTTTGTTAAATAAAGACGGTTCTAAAAAAATTACAGTCAATAAAACTGCAAAAGTTGGAAGCCATGATTATTTGGCTAAAGATTGTGCAGATTATGTAATAAATAGAGGAGGAAAAGAATTAATGTCTGAAGAAGATGAGCGAATTACCAACATCGGCGATATTTATTCAACTAAAAAACTTTCTGAGCTCCAAAAAGAAACATTATCTCATGCAATTGGAGTGAGTGATAGCGATTTTATTAAAATTCGTTTCAATAGAATACCACCAAAGGTGATGAAAAATGAAATTGAAAATGTTGTGATCACAAGTCAGAATGGAGTAGAGGCTCTATTAAATTCTTTTACAAAAGATGAAATGAATTTTAAGAACATATTTTGCGTCGGTAGAAGAACAAAAAAGCTGATTGAAAATAGAATTGGTAAGGTTGCCCATGTTGCTAAAAATGCATTAAAACTAGGAGAATATTTATCAACTGAATTGACAAAGAAAGAAGTAACCTACTTTTGTAGTGATCTTAGATTAGATACTTTGCCATCTTATTTAAAAGAAAATGGAGTTGTTGTAAATGAAGTAGAAGCCTATAAAACAATGTTTAGTCCAGTTAAAATTAATGATCAAGTTTCAGGAGTTTTATTTTTTAGCCCCTCTGGGATTGATAGTTATTTGCAAAAAAACAGTACAAATAAAATTGCTTTCTGTATTGGAGAGACAACAGCAGCGCAAGCAAGAAAACATTTTAAAAATGTTCAGGTATCCAATTTACCCAGTGTAGATAGTATTTTAGAATTAGTCAACACTCATTTTTCAAAATAAATATTTAAAAATGTATAGAACTCGTAGGTTAAGGAAATCAGAAGGAATCAGAAGGTTAGTAAGAGAAACTAAATTATCTGTAGACGATTTTATATACCCACTTTTTATTGAAGAAGGTGAGAATATTGAAAAAGAAATTGTTTCAATGCCTGGTATCAAACGTTTTTCTTTAGACCGCATCAGCAAAGAGCTAGAGGAAGTTGTTTCTTTAAAAATTCCAGCAGTTTTATTGTTTGGAATCCCTTCAAATAAAGACGAGGAAGGAACAGAAACCTGGAATGATAACGGAATCGTTCAGCAGGCAATTCGTTTTATCAAAAAGAACTATCCAAGTTTATATGTGATAACAGATGTTTGTTTTTGTGAATATACATCCCATGGTCATTGCGGTATTATTCATAACAATGATGTAGACAATGATGCCACTTTAGTAAACATCGCAAAACAAGTAATTTCGCATGCAAAAGCAGGGGCAGATATGGTGGCTCCCTCAGGAATGATGGATGGAACAATTTCCATGGTTCGCGAGTCTCTAGATAATGCTGGCTTTGTCAATTTGCCAATTATGGCATATGCTGTAAAATATGCATCCGCTTTTTATGGCCCTTTTAGAGATGCTGCAGATTCTTCACCAAGTTTTGGTGATAGAAAAAAATATCAAATGGACCCTTCAAATAGAGATGAAGGAATGCGAGAAGCAACTTTTGATGATCAAGAAGGAGCCGATATTTTAATGGTAAAACCAGCACTGTCATATTTAGATATTATTCGTGATTTGAAGAATAATTTTGACAGACCTATTGCTTGCTACAATGTAAGTGGAGAATATGCAATGGTAAAGGCAGCAGCAGAAAAAGGTTGGATTGATGGTGAAAAAGTAATGTTAGAAAGTTTATTGTCAATGAAAAGAGCAGGAGCAGATATCATTATTACTTATTTTGCAAAGGAAGCTGCTAGAATATTAAATGCATAAAATTTAGCACGTGATATTGCCAATATAGAATTCTCAAAAAGAAACAAAAAGAATTGACATGTTCTCTCTTAGCATGTAAGAACCTCAATAGTAGATATAACTTAAAAAATGAATTTCAAAAACTCAGAAAAACTATACAAAAAGGGATTGGTAAATCTTGTAGGAGCCGTAAATTCTCCTGTAAGAGCATTTTCCTCTGTAGGTGGCAATCCATTGTTTATTAAAAAAGCAAAAGGAAGTAAAATTATTGATGTTGATGGCAATGAATATTTAGATTTAGTTTTGTCTTATGGACCAATGATTATTGGACATCGTCATAAAAAAGTTCAAAAAGGAGTTGCAAAAGCATTAAAGAACGGCTATTCGTTTGGAGCTTCA
>JAQWOW010000276.1 GCA_029245665.1 Polaribacter sp.
TTTTTTTTATCGATTAATGCAATTGCAGTTTCAAATCTAGTAGGCTTCATTTATTGGATTTAATTTAAAAAGCCAATATACACATTTCCGTCTTTAATCTTTACAGGATAGGTTGCGATTTTTAGATCCTCACCAGCTAAATTTGATCCATCTTCTAAAGAGAAATTCTTTTTATGCATTGGGCAAGCTACTTTTGGAATTCCTGATTTATCACCAATCATACCCAAAGACAAAACCATTTCCATTTTGTGTGGACATAAATTTTGAGTGGCATACCACTTGCCTGTTCTTGAAAAATTATACACTGCAATTTGCTTGGTGTTATGTTTTATACAAGCACCACTGTTTTCCGGGAAATCTGATATCTTGCCAACCTTAAACCATTCATTTACTTCTGATTCTAAAACTGTTTTATAACTCTCTAATACCTCTTGCATATTCTTTGTTTTTTAGTTTGTTTAGGATTTAAACCCAGGCTTTTGGTTTTTTTTGTGTTCTCATTTTTACAAATTTAATGGTATCATCTGTATCATCAGAATTTACAAAATGTTTAAAACGCTTCATTACTTCTTCATTTTCTACGGCTTGTTTCCATTCGCATTCGTATTTATTTACAAGCCCTTGCATTTCAGTTTCCAACTCTCCAGCAATTCCTAAAGAATCTTCAATAACAACTTGTTTTAAATACTTTATCCCTCCCTCTAATTTATCTAGCCAAGGGGCAGTTCTAACCAATGGGCCAGCAGTTCTGATGTAAAACATTAAAAAACGATCTAAGTATTTTACGACTGTTTCGTCATCCAATTGTTCTGCCAATAAAACGGCATGTTTTGGTGTTGCTCCTCCATTTCCGCAGACGTATAAATTCCAACCACCATCAACAGCAATTAATCCAAAATCTTTACCTCTAGCTTCTGCACATTCTCTAATGCAACCTGAAACCCCTCCTTTTAATTTATGAGGAGACCGTAAACCTCTGTATCTATTTTCAATTTCAATAGCAAAAGTGACGCTTTCATGCATACCAAACCTACACCAAGTAGAACCCACACAACTTTTTACAGTTCTTAGCGATTTCCCGTAAGCATGACCGCTTTCAAATCCGGCGGCAATTAGCTCTTTCCAGATTAGTGGTAATTCATGAACTTGTGCACCAAACAAATCTATTCGTTGGCCTCCCGTAATTTTAGTATATAAATCGTATTTTTTTGCAACTTCACCAATTACAATTAGTTGATCTGGAGTAATTTCTCCGGCTGCAACTCTTGGGACTACAGAATACGTTCCATTTCTTTGAATATTTGCCAAAAACCGATCATTTGTATCTTGAATTGTTGGCTGACGATTTGGAGTTTCTATGGTTACAGTAGCAAAAATTGATGCAACTAAAGGCTTGCAAATTTCGCAACCATGACCTTTTCCAAACGCATTTAAAGCCTCCTGATAATTAGAAACTTTACCCACTTTTATCAAATCATATAACTCTTGTCTGTTGTAATCAAAATGCTCGCAAATAGTTTCTTTTACTTCTTTTCCTAACGATTTTAGTGTTTCATTTACCAAATCTGAAACCATGGGTTTACAACCACCACATCCTGTTGTCGCCTTTGTTTTTGTAATTACATCCCCTAAATTATGGCAACCCTCTTCAGTAATTGAACAACAGATGTCACCTTTACTGATGCTTTCACAAGAACAAACTTGAGCTGTATCTGGCAGGTCTAAAACACTTCCAAAGGAAGCATCACCTTCATTTGCTGGTAAAATTAATTGCGATGGATCTTCAGGAATTGTCATTCCATTTAAATACACCTGATGCAACATATTATAATCAGTAGCATCACCAACTAGAATTCCTCCTAACAGTTTTTTTCCATCATGGCTAACATTAATTCTCTTATATAAATGTTGTGTTTTATTTTCAAAAATAATGGAATGTCCTTTTGAATCTGGCATAAAAGGCTCTCCAAAGCTTGCAACATCTACCCCTATCAATTTTAATTTTGTAGACATATCTATGTCTTTTGGCATTGTACTTTCTGTTTTTCCCATGATCTGATTAACAGCTATTTCAGCCATGTCATAACCAGGAGCAACTAAACCATATATCATTTGATTGTAAAGCGCCACTTCGCCAATTGCAAAAATATTTTCATCTGAAGTTTGCATTTTATTGTTTACAACAATTCCTCCACGCACTCCCATTTCTAAACCAGCAGTTTTTCCCAATTCGTCTCTTGGTCTAATTCCGGCAGAAATTACTAACATATCTACATTTAATACATCATCTGCTCCAAATTCCATTCCAACAATAGATCCATTTCCTAAAATCTGATTTGTGGCTTTACTTAAATGTATGTTTAAACCCAATGACTCTAACTTTAATTGTAGTACTTGACTGCTTCTAGCATCTAATTGTCTTGGCATTAATTTAGAGGCAAATTCTACAATATGAGGCTCTAGGCCCATATCCATAACTGCTTTCCCTGCTTCTAACCCCAAAAGACCGCCACCTAAAACGGCCGCTTTTGCATCCGGTTTTTCTGCTTTTAATTTTGCTGCATACCCTAGCATTCCCTCTAAATCTTCAATTGTTCTATAGACAAAAACACCTTCCTTTTCAACTCCTTTTATAGGAGGGACAAAAGCAGAAGAACCTGTAGCTAAGACCAAATAATCGTAACTTAAAGTTCTATTTTTTGCAGTCGTTATTGTTTTAGATGCTCTGTGAATTTCAGAAACTTTTTCATCAACAATTAGATCAATTCCGTTTTGTAAATAC
>JAQWOW010000278.1 GCA_029245665.1 Polaribacter sp.
TTTACAAGAAGAGAAGTGAACAAGGAATTCCTACGAAGCCAGCTATTGTAGCTTCAAATGCTAAAAAAAGTAAGAAGAATTCTGATAACAATTTAAACGGATAATTATGGAATCATCAAAAGTTATTCACGCGTTTTATACAGATGACGAAATTTTGCTAGATGCAGTAAAAGCAGTAAAAGCAGAACATCATCATATTGAGGAAGTATTTTGTCCTTTTCCAGTACACGGTTTAGATAAGGCTATGGGATTGGCACCAACAAAATTAGCAATTACTGCATTCATGTATGGAATTACTGGTTTAGCAGTTGCTATTTGGATGACCAATTACATGATGATTCAAGATTGGCCTCAAGACATTGGTGGAAAACCAAGTTTTAGTTGGGCAGAAAATATGCCAGCCTTTGTGCCAATCATGTTTGAATTAACTGTCTTTTTTGCAGCCCATTTAATGGTAATTACTTTTTATATGAGAAGTAGAATATGGCCATTTAAAGATGCAGAAAATCCAGATCCAAGAACTACAGATGATCATTTTTTAATGGAAATTCCTGTGCATAATAATGAAGAAGAATTAACTTCTCTATTAAGTAAAACAGGTGCTGTAGAAATTAATGTAGTAGATAAGCACTAATCAATAGATAATGAAGAATTTTAAATTAATTATCGTTTTAGTAATTGTCGCAAGTATTACTTCTTGTGGCAATAAGAGAACTCCACAATTGCAATACATGCCAGACATGTATGAATCGGTACCTTATAATACAGACGCAGAAAACGGTCTAAAAGGAAAACCTGTAAACAGTAAACCTGTAGCGGGTTCTATTCCAAGAGGAGGACATCCTGCTTATGATATTGCAGATACCAATGAAGGATATGAAAAAGCAAAATCCGACTTGAAAAATCCATTTGAGGTAACAGCAGAAAATTTGGCTAATGGAAAAGCAATGTATACGATTTATTGTACCTCTTGCCATGGGAAAAAAGGGGATGGTAACGGTTATTTATCACAAGCAGAAAAATTTCTAGGAATTCCAAACTATAAAGACAGAGATATTACTGAAGGCAGTATTTACCACGTTTTAATGCACGGTAAAAATTTAATGGGTTCACATTCATCTCAATTAACATATAAAGAACGTTGGCAAATAGTACAATACGTAGAAGTATTACGCGCAGATCTGTTAAAATAAAGTTCAAATAAGACAAAGAAAGAATACGAAAAATATGTATCAATTTTCAGGAAGATTAAAAACATTCTCAAAAGCACTAATTATACTTGGTGTAATAGGACTTGCATTTAGTTTCTATAATGGTTCTCAAAAGACTCTAGAAGATGCAAAACACACAATAGAAGTAGCAAACCATGGAGCACACGGCGGGCATGGAGACGTAGCAGTTCCTCACGAAGGGGAAACGAATCATCATGAGTCTGCAGAAAAGACAGACAAAGAAGCACATGCTGCTATGATCGAATCTGCTAGTGATTCTGAAGCACATGGTTCTTCACACGACGATCATCATGCAGAACACGTTTTACATCAATTACAAAATAGACCCTGGTCTGCATTTTATGTAGCCTTATTTTTCTCTTTAGGACTTACATTATTAGTTTTAACGTTCTATGCAATTCAAAGAGTTGCACAAGTAGGTTGGTCTGTTGTAATTTTAAGAGTAATGGAAGCAATCACGGCAAATTTATTACCTGTATCTATTATCATGATTGTTGTTTTAGCAGCATCTGTTATGCATATCAATCATTTATTTCCATGGATGGCTGAAGGAATTTTCGATCCTGAAAGCGATAAATATGATGCCATAATAGATGGCAAATCTTGGTGGATGAATGCTACCGGTTTTATGCTAAGAAGTATCGCATATCTTTTAATTTGGAATGCATACAGATATGTTATTAGAAAAGGTTCTCTTAAAGAAGATACAGCAAAGGATGATAATAAAACGTATAAGAAAAATTATAATTTATCAGTAATCTTATTCATGATTACAGAAACAATGATGTCTTGGGATTGGATTATGGGATTAGATCCTCATTGGTTTTCAACATTATTTGGGTGGTATGTTCTTGCAACATTATTAGTAAGTGCATTAACCGTTATTGCCTTTGTGACAATTTATTTGCGTTCTAAAAATGCACTTCCGGGTGTCAATGATAGTCATATTCATGATTTAGCAAAATTTATGTTTGGCTTCTCTGTTTTTTGGACGTATCTGTGGTTTGCACAGTTTATGCTAATTTGGTATGCAGATATTCCTGAAGAAACAACCTATTTTGTAGCGAGGTTTACAGAGTATAAATTACCATTTTTAGGGATGGTTGTTATGAATTTTGTGTTTCCAATACTATTATTAATTAACAGTGATTTTAAAAGCAAACCTTGGCTTGTGTTTATTGGAGGAACAGTAATTCTAGTAGGTCATTATATAGATGTGTTTGTAATGGTAATGCCCTCTACAGTTGGAGCTCAATGGTCAATTGGTATTCCAGAGATTAGTTCAATATTTTTCTTTGTAGGGTTGTTTATGTATACAACTTTTAGTGCATTTGCTAAAGCCAACCCTATAGCCATAGGAAATCCTTTCCTAAAAGAAAGTGAGCATTTTCATTATTACAATATCGAACACACAGGAGAAGAAGGATCTGGAGATCACCATTAATAATAATTGAATTAAAAATTAAGAAAAAATAAGTATGTTAGCTCTATTTTATATTTTTATTGGTATTGC
>JAQWOW010000307.1 GCA_029245665.1 Polaribacter sp.
CCAACTGTTGTGTATTTCATTACGTATTTTTTATTCGGAAAAATTCTTTTGTAGGCACTTTGGCACATCAGTGTGGCCTCATGAAATCCGCATAAAATTAATTTTAATTTCCCTGGATACGTATTCACATCACCTATCGCATAAATTCCTGGAATATTAGTTTGATAATCTAATGCGTTATTTACTTTGATCGCATTTTTCTCAATATCTAGACCCCAATTAGCAATTGGCCCTAATTTTGGTGACAGTCCGAACAATGGAATAAAATGATCTGTTTCAATTGTATAAGGATCTTCTCCATTTTTAATTAAAGAAACTCCTTCCACAGAATCTGTTCCAATAATTGCTGTTACTTCTGCAGGAGTAATCATTCTTATTTTGCCAGCATTTTTTAATTCTTGTACTTTATCAACAGAATCTAAAGCGCCTCTAAATTCATTTCTTCTATGAATTAAAGTAACCGATGAGGCAATGTCTGTTAGGAAAATCGACCAATCTAATGCAGAGTCTCCACCACCAGAAATAACTACTTTTTTATTTCTGTACAATTCTGGATCTCTAATTATATATTCTACACCTTTATTTTCAAAATTAGCAATATTTGGTATCGGTGGTTTTCTTGGTTCAAAAGAACCTAATCCTCCAGCGATAGCAATCACTTTTGCCTGGTGTTTGGTGCCTTTATTTGTTGTTACAACAAATGTATCGTCTTCAAGTTTATCAATAGTTTCTGCTCGTTCCCCTAACGTAAACCCTGGTTCAAATTGTTTAATTTGCTCCATTAATTTATCCGTTAAATCCCCTGCTAAAATTTCTGGGTAGGCTGGGATGTCATAAATTGGTTTTTTAGGGTAAATTTCTGAACATTGACCTCCTGCTTGAGGCAGCGCGTCGATTAAATGACATCTAAGTTTTAATAAACCGGCTTCAAAAACAGTAAACAAACCTGTTGGACCTGCACCTATAATTAAAATATCTGTTGTAATCATTAATTTAAAAAATAAGAATTGACCCAAAAAAGGTCGTTAATGCTTTTTTAAAACACCCTTTAAGCAACGTTAATTACCTCTTCTATTTGTGGCGCATACTTTTTAATCGTTGCTTCTACACCATTTTTTAAAGTCATTTGATTCACAGAACATCCTGTACAAGCACCTTCTAACTGAACTTTTACAATCGTATCTTCAATAGATAGTAATTTAATATTGCCTCCATCACTCATTAGAAAAGGACGAATTTCTTCCAATGCTTTTTCAACATTATTTAATGTTTCTTGTTTTGTCATAATCTTACTTTTTTACAGCACTACAGCCACTCATAGTTGTGATTCTTACCACTTCTGTTGGTGGTAAATTTTGATTTCTTTTTAACAATTCTGAAACCATTTCTTTGGTAATATCGTGAAAAGATTTTTCTAAAATAGTTTTTTCTTGTAAAGCAACAGGACGGCCAACATCTCCGGCTTCACGAATGCTTTGCACCAAAGGGACTTCTCCTAAAAATTTAGTTTTTAAATCTTCTGCTAGATTTTTTGCGCCATTTTGACCAAAGATATAATATTTATTATTTGGGAGTTCTTCTGGTGTAAAATACGCCATATTCTCGATGATTCCCAATACAGGAACATTAATACTTTCTTGCTGAAACATAGCAACTCCCTTTTTAGCATCTGCCAGTGCTATGTTTTGAGGCGTACTAACAATTACAGCACCGCTTATTGGTAATGCTTGTACGATGGATAAATGAACATCTCCTGTTCCTGGAGGCAGGTCAATTAATAAAAAATCTAGTTCCCCCCAATCTGCATCAAAAATTAGTTGGTTTAGCGCTTTAGAGGCCATGGGGCCTCGCCAAATTACAGCTTGATTTGGATTTGTAAAAAAACCAAGAGATAGTAATTTTACACCGTAGTTTTCTATGGGTTTCATCTTGGAGCGTCCCTCAACATTTACAGACAATGGTTTTGCTTTTTCAACATCAAACATAATGTGTTGTGAGGGCCCATAGATATCTGCATCTAAAACGCCAACACTAAAACCCATTTTAGCTAAAGAGATTGCAGTATTTGCAGTAATTGTAGATTTCCCTACACCTCCTTTACCAGAAGCTATTGCAATGATATTTTTAATCGTAGGAATCTCTTTTCCTCTAATTTGATTTGTCTTTTCCTTTATTTCAGGCTGCTGAACTTTTACATTGATTTTTACCTCAATTTGTGAATCAATATTTGATTTGAGAACTCTGGTTATTTCGGATTCTAATTTCTTTTTTGCCTGTAATGTGGGATTGCTAATTACAATGTCTAATAGAACTTCATTCCCAAAAGTTACCACATTTGTAACATTTTTGTTTTCTATTAAACTTTTCCCTTCTCCAGGAGCTGTAATAGTCTCTAGGACTTTGTATATATCTTGTTTTTTAAAACTCATTGAGGTTTTAATTAGGATTAATTCTAAATTACAAAGATACTTGTAAAATTAGTTTTAAAGAAATATAGAACAAAATACTGCCCTTAATTTCACCGCAAGCGAATATCAATTGTATTTTGTGCGTTTAAATTTATTTCTTTGAAGGATTCCAAAATACTTTTTCAAAATCTTGAATTTGGTTTTTACAAACAGTAATCCCTTCATTTTCTAATAATTGTTGCATCAAGTTTGTACCATCAAAATGATGTTTCCCTGTAAGAATTCCTTTTCTATTTACAACTCTATGTGCAGGAATGTCTTCTAAGCTGTGTGCTTTATTCATTGCCCAACCAACCATTCTTGCTGATCTTGCTGCCCCTAAAAAAACGGCAATAGCCCCGTAGGTTGTAACCCTTCCATAAGGAATTAAACGAGCTACTGTATAAACTTTTTCAAAAAAATTTTCAGATTCTTTCACAAAGTGAAGATATAAAAACCTATTAATATTTCAATCTAAATTTAATATACGTAATTGGTTTTCCTACTTCTAAATATTGATTCTCGTAAAAAGTTTGTGTTTCTGTAACTTCTTTTGGTGAACCTTCATTTTTGTATACATTGTGATTTGCGTTCAAAACCTCATGACCCTCACCATGCAACAAACCTAAGGTGTAACCATGCATGAATTCGCTGTCAGTTTTTAAGTTTATTATTCCGTCTTGACCTAATATCTGATGATATTTTCTCAAAAAATCAGCATTGGTCATTCTGTGTTTTGTGCGCTTGTACTTTATTTGTGGGTCTGGAAAAGTAATCCAAATTTCAGAAACTTCATTTTCAGCAAATATAAAATCTACCAACTCTATTTGAGTTCTTATAAAAGCAACATTTTCTAAGTTTTCTTCTATTGCTGTTTTTGCTCCTCTCCAAAAACGAGCCCCTTTGATGTCTATTCCTATAAAGTTTTTATTCGGATTTTTTTGAGCTAAAGCGATGGTATATTCTCCTTTACCGCATCCCAACTCAACAACGATAGGGTTCTTATTCCCAAAAAAAGAGTGCCATTTCCCTTTGTGTGTAAAATTGGTTACAACGTCTTCTCTTGTAGGTTGAATAACGTTTTTAAACGTCTCATTTTCTTTGAAACGTTTCAATTTATTTTTGCTTCCCAATATAAAAATTTAAGCTTTGTCTTCTGTTCCTTCTCTTTTAAACTTATAGGATTCTTTCATCCAATAACGTAAAAGGAATAAAAAAACAATTAGAAAAAGCCAATTCACCCCATTAGAAATCCACCATCCAAATTCTCTTAGTGCTAAATCTGAACGTAATTGATTGAAAGGTGTAAATAAATACTCCGTAAATAAACTACCTATCCATCTAAAAATATTGCTTGCTATCATAACTTAATTATCTTTACACTGCAAAAATAACAAAAGAAACAATGCTAGCCAATTTTTTAGAGAAATCTAAACCAATCAATTTCATCCTCTATTTAGGGTTGTTTTTTTGTTTCTATACACGTACGATTGTCTCAATGCTATTTGAAGGCGAATTTGCCTGGCATATTGTATTTAAGAGTATTTTACTTTTTATAATTTTTCTGTCTATTTTTTTCTTTTTCAACTTTATCGTTTCAAGAAATAGACTCACATTTGGTCATTCGTATGCATTTTATGTCTTTACACTTAGCTTGATCCTTTTTTTAAAGACCCTTTGTAACTTTGAAACACTTAACTTGCTCTTAATACAGCTGCTTTTTTTAAGGAAAGTCTATAGTTTTCAGTCTTCTAAAAAAGTGATTCAAAAAATATTTGACAGTGGTTTTTGGCTGGGAATTCTTTGCCTTATTGAACCTTTTTCAATCCTTTTTTTCATACTTATATACGCCTCCATTTTTCTACAACAAAAAAGAACAATCAACAATCTGATTACTCCCATTATTGGCTTTATAAGTCCTCTAATCATCTATTTTACGTATTTATTTTGGAATGATGCTGCTATTGTTTTTTTCGAAATCTTCAATATCAAAATAGCTGATACGTTATTTATTTTTGATAAAAGTGACCCTTCCTGGATCTTTTGGGGCATTCTTTTTTTAACACTATTTTCTACTGTATTAAAATCTCCAAAAGTTCTTTCTGTAAATAATTCTTTTAAAAAAAGTTGGATTCTCTTAATTATAAACGCAATTACTTCAGTTGTATTTGCAGTGACTGTTAGTAATAAAAACGGATCAGAAATCGTCTACTTTCTCATACCCGCTTCTATAATTATTGCAAACGGATTTGAAGTTATCCAAAAAAAAATAGTGAAAAATATTCTGATAATTCTCTTACTTGGAATAACTGTTTCCACTTTTTTTTTATTATAATTTACCCCCAAAAGCCAAATCACCTGCATCTCCTAAACCCGGAACAATATACCCTTTATTGTTTAATTCAGCATCAATAGCGGCGATCCATAAATGGGTGTTTTCAGGAAATTTATCTTTAATAAATTCTATTCCCTCAGAAGAACCAATTGCAACTACAATATGAATCTCTTTTGGAGTTCCGTGTTTTTTGATTGCTTCTAAAACAGCAACTAATGACTGTCCTGAGGCTAACATCGGATCTGCCAATAACACCGTTTTATTATCTATTGCTGGAGCGGCAAAATATTCTACGACTATTTCAAATGCAGGATCATTATTTGGGTGATGTCGATATGCTGAGATAAACCCATTTTCTACACCGTCAAAATAATTTAACAATCCTTGGTGCAAAGGAAGACCTGCCCTTAATATCGAACACAAAACGATGTTGTCTGAAACTAATTGCTGTTCCTTTTTGCCAAGTGGTGATGCTATCGAAACACTAGAATAAGACAATTTTTTACTTAATTCATAACCTAGAACCTCTCCTATTCTTTCGATATTTCTTCTAAATCGCATCGAATCTTTTTGACTGTTTGTACCTCTTATTTCAGCAATGAAAGTATTTAAAACTGAATTTGATTCACCTAAATGATGTATTTGCATTTTGTCTATTTATAAGAACAAATGTAGCATATTATCAGTGGACTTATTCTTTTAAAAAAATGAGATTAGGAGGTATCGGTAATTTTGAAAACCATAAACAGCAAATGTGTTGAGCAATAGCCACATTAATTTTAAGGTTAATTTCTTGGTGTTTATAGATGTTTTTTAGACTAGTTAAAGAGGTATTTAGTTCTAAAACAAGTTGAAAATTCTGTTAAATAAAACTATCTTTGCCCTACAACTAAAACGTTTATTTTATGATTCAATCTATGACAGGTTATGGGAAGGCCGTTTTGCAATTACCAACAAAAAAGGTAACCATAGAAATTAAATCTTTAAACAGCAAAAACCTAGACTTAAACGTTCGTATTCCTTCTTATTACAAAGAGAAAGAATTATCGGTTCGCAAAAAATTAGCAAGTGCCTTGGTTCGTGGAAAAGTAGACTTTTCAATATTTGTAGAGATGACTGCAGACGAAACCTCTACAAGCATCAACCACAGTGTTGTAAAGCAATACCTTCAACAATTAAGAAATGTGGTTCAAACAGGAAGCTCTGACGATGTTGAATTGCTAAAAATGGCAATACGAATGCCAGACGCATTAAAAGCAGAACGTGAAGAGTTAGATGAAGATGAATGGAATTCTATTTATCAAAACATTGAATTAGCGATAGAAAAAATTATACAATATAGAATTGACGAAGCCGCTTCATTAGAAATAGATTTTAAAGAACGAATTGCAAATATTAAAAACTATTTAGAAGAAGTAAAAGCATTGGATGGCGATCGAGTTGAAAATGTAAAAACACGCTTAAAAAAGGCAATCGATGATTTAAAAGTAACGACTGATGAAAACCGTTTTGAACAAGAGCTAATTTATTATTTAGAAAAATTAGACATCAACGAAGAGAAAGTTAGATTGGCAAATCATTTAGATTATTTCCTTCAAACATTGGCCTCGGAAGATTCTAATGGTAAGAAACTCGGTTTCATTGTACAAGAAATGGGAAGGGAAATAAATACAACGGGTTCTAAAGCCAATTTTGCCCCTATGCAAAAAGCTGTAATTCAAATGAAAAATGAATTAGAACAAATTAAAGAACAGATTTTAAACGTATTGTAAATGTCAGATTTTAAAGGGAAATTAATTGTCTTTTCTGCGCCTTCTGGT
>JAQWOW010000308.1 GCA_029245665.1 Polaribacter sp.
TTCATTTGCAAGCCCAGACGACCTAAAATTTCTCTTCCTCTTTTTTGAGTCTCTTCTTCTTTTGCTCTTGCCTGTTGCCAAACATCAATATCTCTTTGACTCGCTTTTCTATAAATTTTCTTTACGGCTTCGTGATCGTTCGTGATTTTGTGTTTTTTCATTTGCACTTTCACCAACTCACCCGCTAATGAAACAGTACCAATATCATGCCCTGGTGAACCCTCTACGGCAACAATATCACCCATAGTGATAGTTAAATTATCAGGGTTTTTATAAAAATGTTTTCTTCCATTTTTAAAACGGACTTCAAAAATATTGAATCTTTCTTGCCCGCTTGGTAGAGTCATATTAGACAACCAATCAAAAACGGCTAATTTATTACTACCGCTCCCACAAGTTCCTGTCCCGCAATTCCCATTACTTTTACAACCTTTTGGCACCCCATTTTCTGATGTACCACAACTTCCACATGCCATGTAAGTATCTATTTTTATAGTTGATGATCTTTCTGGTTTATTTAAAGCAACAAAACTGTTCTAAATGATCCCATAAAAGCAAAAACTTTTTGATTCATAAATTGATTGTCAAGTATATAGTTAAAAAGAACTTAACAAAGATTAATCAGTAAATATAAGGAATATGAACGAGAAGTAAAAAGTAAATATTATCAAAAAAAAGAATGAATTTCGCTTGTATTTTTTTTAACGATAAGCACTGTTTTGTATACATCCATCTTTAAAAAAAGTTCCTATAAAATAAACTCTAATGTACAGCACTTCTTAAGCTAAAAAAAGTAAAATAGAGTGTTTTAAACTCAAAATACGAAAAACAATATTATTTTTTAAATTTTAGAACTTCTGATCGTCCTTTTTTAAAAATTTTATTACTATTTCCTTTCCCTTTTCTTAGCTCTTTTTGTGCATCATAAGGCAACTGAATAATTTCATAGCAATCAGAAGAACATGTGTTTTGAGTTTTTTCTGAACATGCATCACATTGAATAAAAAGCAAATGACATCCTTCATTTGCGCAATTTGTATGTGTATCACAAGCGACTCCGCATTGATGACAATTTGCAACGATATCTTCTGTTATTTTTTCTGCTCTTCTATGATCAAATACAAAATTCTTTCCTATAAATTTATTTTCTATCCCCTCTGATTTCACCTGTCGGGTATACTCTATAATTCCACCCTCTAATTGAAAAACATTCTTAAACCCTTTGTGTTTGTAATATGCAGATGCTTTTTCACAACGAATCCCACCTGTACAATACATCAACAAATTTTTGTCTTCTTTGTTATTTTTTAAATCTTGTTCTATAATATCTAAAGAATCTCTAAAGGTATCTACATCAGGAGTTATGGCGCCATCAAAATAACCGATTTCACTTTCGTAATGATTTCGCATATCGACACATACCGTGTTGGGGTTTGACAACATTTCATTAAATTCAGCTGCATTTAAATGAACTCCTTTATTGGTAACATCAAAAGTGGTGTCATTTAGACCATCTGCAACAATTTTATTTCTAAGTTTAATTTTCAGTTTTAAAAACGATTTATTGTCTTGCTCAATCGCAACATTTAAACGAATATCTTTCAAAAAAGAAATAGTATCTATCTGCTCTTTTAACCTGTAAAAGTTTTCCGAAGGAACGGATAATTGAGCATTTATCCCCTCAAAAGATACATATATCCTCCCAAGAACATCCAAAGCATTCCATTCAAGAAACAATTTATCCCTAAATAATTGTGGGTTTTCTATCTTATAGTATTGATAAAAGGAAATTGTAAGGCGGTCTTTACCCGCCTGGTCTATTAAAGCTGCGCGTTCTCTTGCGCTTAACTTGTTGTACAGTTGCATGCTATACGAATTAGGTTAAACAAAAGTGATTGCAAATGTAAGTAATTAAAATAGGACTCTCGTTATAAGGTATTGAATTGAAATAAATTCTGTTTCACAAACCAATACTTATAAACAAGTTTATAAGCATCAAAAAAAGGACTGATAAAAGTAAAATTCTTATAATAAAAGATGCTACTCTTAGACAAAAAATGATAAAAATACACTTTTAAAGAAATCCTCATGAAAGAAAAAACCTTGAACAAGTTACGGACTCTACTCAAAAAAACAGATTCCAATTGTTAAACAGGAAAAATACCTCAATTCGTTTAATTTTAAACAACTGGTTTTTATTTGCTAAATTTTTAAACTTTCGTTGATTTATAACAGTTTAAGTAATTTAAATCGTCCTTTTTTTTAGCATCTTTGCATCCTATTATTAGATAAAAAATAAAGAACTGATGAAAATAGCTTTAGTTGGTGCAACCGGAATGGTTGGTACTGTAATGTTAAAAGTATTAGAAGAACGTAATTTGCCTATCACACAATTTATTCCTGTTGCTTCTCAAAGATCTGCAGGAAAGAAATTATGGTACAAAGGGAAAGAATACACTATAGTTACTCTAGAAGAAGCTGTAAAAATGAAGCCTACCATTGCTTTATTTTCTGCAGGTGGAGATACATCAACAGAATGGGCTCCTAAATTTGCTGAAGTTGGCACCAGAGTAATCGATAATTCTTCTGCCTGGAGAATGGATCCAACAAAAAAATTAGTAGTCCCAGAAATAAACGGTGATGTTTTAACTGCTGACGATAAAATTATTGCTAATCCTAATTGTTCTACCATTCAGTTAGTAATGGCTTTAGCGCCTCTTCATAAAAAATATAAAATGAAACGCGTTGTAATTTCTACCTATCAATCTGTTTCTGGAACTGGTGTAAAAGCTGTACAGCAATTAGATAACGAAGAAGCCGGTATTGACGGAGAAATGGCGTATCCGCACAAAATTGGTAGAAATGCACTACCACATTGTGACATATTCTTAGATAACGGATATACAAAAGAAGAAATGAAATTGGTAAAAGAACCCAAGAAAATTTTACGTGATGATTCCTTTTCGGTAACCGCAACTGCCGTTAGAATTCCAACCGCTGGTGGCCACTCTGAAGCTGTTAATGTTCAGTTTGAAAATGATTTTAATTTGATTGATGTTCGAAAATTATTAGACGAAACTCCGGGAGTTATTGTGGAAGATGACCTGGCGAATAACGTTTATCCAATGCCCATAAATGCATATGACAAAGATGAAGTATTTGTCGGTAGAATTCGAAGAGACGAATCTCAAGAAAATACCTTAAATTTGTGGATTGTTGCAGACAACCTTAGAAAAGGTGCTGCAACCAACACAATTCAAATTGCCGAATATTTAATTGCAAATAAT
>JAQWOW010000309.1 GCA_029245665.1 Polaribacter sp.
TCTGGATGCATAAATGTATACGCATCATTAAATAAAGAAGAAATTAATAATTTACTTCCAATTCTTAATTCAGAAATATCTGCCGTTACAAAATCTGGCAAATTAGATGGCAATGCTTTTACTTTTAGTTTACGGTTCGTAAAACGCAAAGAACCCCCATTTAAAACCCCTGGAGATGTTCCTACTAGTCTTACAGGAATCTTCATTGTAATTTCTTTATCATCAAATAATTGATAAAAATCTACATGAATAATTTTATCAGTCACTGGGTGAAACTGAATGTCTTGTAAAATGGTTGGTATTTTTTTTCCATCAACGTCAATCGTTGCTGTATAAACGTTTGGAGTGTACACCAAGTTTTTAAACGCTTTTTCCTCTGCTGAAAAGTGTATTGGGTTTTCTCCTCCGTATATAACGCAAGGAACCATACCAGCATTACGTAAGGCTTTCGTTGCTACTTTGCCCACGCTTTCTCTTTTTGATCCTTTAATTGTAATTGATTTCATTACTTTTTTTATTAATTATTTACATTAAAAATTGTCCACTAATTGAGGTGTTTTCTTGCACTTTGTGCATAACATCCGCAAATAACGGCGCGCAAGATACTACTTTTATTTTAGATGTGGCCTTTTTTAGAGGGATTGTATCAGAAACAATTAGCTCTGTTAATGCAGAATTTTCTATTTTTTCATAAGCGTCGCCAGAAAGTATTGGATGCGTACAAATTGCTCGCACGCTTAACGCCCCTCTTTCTTTCATTAAATTTGCTGCATGGGCTAAAGTTCCTCCCGTATCAATCATATCATCTACCAAAATAACATTCTTCCCTTTTACGTCACCAATTAACTCCATATGAGAAATTACATTCGCCTTTTTTCGTTGTTTGTAACAAATTACAACATCTGAATGTAAATGCTTAGAATAGGCATAAGCTCTTTTAGATCCGCCCATATCTGGAGATGCAATTGTTAAGTTTTCTAAATTAAGACTATTTACATAGGGCATAAAAATAGTGGAGGCATACAGATGATCTACTGGTTTTTCGAAAAACCCTTGAATTTGATCTGCATGTAAATCCATGGTCATAATTCTTGTTGCACCAGCTGTTTGCAATAGATTAGCGACTAACTTTGCACCAATGGCCACTCTAGGCTTGTCTTTTCTATCTTGCCTTGCCCAACCAAAATAAGGCATGACTGCAGTGATGTGTCTGGCAGAGGCTCTTTTTGCCGCATCTAACATTAATAACATTTCCATTAAGTTATCTGCCGAAGGAAACGTAGAACCAATTAAGAAAACCCTTCTTCCTCTAACAGATTCTTCGAATGCGGGTTGAAATTCACCATCGTTAAAATGTGTTGTCGTTACTTTTCCTAGTTCATAACCGTACTCTTGGGCTATTTTTTCTGCTAGTTTTGTACTTTGAGAACAAGCAAAAAGTTTTGGTGCAAGCTGATTTGAAGACATTTAGTTGTGTTTAGTTGTTGTGTTTGACAAAAATATAAATTATTTAGTGAGTTTGAATCAAAAATTAGAGATTAAAACTAAAAATATTTATTAAATTTGCGAGACGCTAACTAAAAGCTCAAGTGCCTGCCTGTCGGCAGACAGGGCGGAATTGGTAGACCTGTCTGCCGACAGGCAGGCGCGCTAAATTAGTAATCATGTTCTATGTATATGCAATTTCTAGTATTGAAAAAAATTATATTTATGTAGGCTTAACTTCAAATTTTGAAGAAAGACTAAAAAGGCACAACGGTTTAAAAGAACGAACTACAAAGTTTTATGCTCCATTTAAATTAATATACTTAGAAGAAGCAATAACTAGAATTGATGCAAGAGTAAGAGAAAAATATTGGAAGTCTGGCATAGGAAAAGAAAAATTACGTTCTTTGCGAGACGCTAACTAAATGCTCAAGTGGCGGAATTGGTAGACGCGCTGGATTCAAAATCCAGTTCTTTCGGGAGTGTGGGTTCGATTCCCACCTTGAGTACAAATTATCCCCAAGAATAAATTAGTATTCTTGGGGATATCTTTTTTTAAACCGACCGCTTACGCGGTTCTATTTTTAAAAATTAAATTGTTATTAAAATCTAAACATTACAAATGCATGAGTTTCTTTGGTTTGCTGACCGAAACCACCTGCCGCTCTAACTGCATCTATATTTGACATTGAAAGATCTAAATTCAATTTAGCACTTCCAAAGTTTGTCATTATATCGGTTGTAACCTGATTACCAACTCCGAAACTCGATATGTGATTTGTCTCATTTACATCCAATACATAGAAGCTAGCGTTATTACCACCCCCATCGAGTTGTGTGATCACGTATCTAGAATTGTTTGCTTGATATGCGTATGCAATGATTTCCTTTGGAGGGGTCGCTTCGTTAGTAAAAGTTAAATCAACAGTATCACCTGCTATCGTTCCAACGTTAGCCCCCGCTGTCAAGAAGTCTCCATTTTCAGAAGGATCTAAGAATTCAACTCCCGCAAGAGATTCTGTTGAGTTATATTCAACTCTGGCGAAGTAGAGGTTTCCAACTTCCCCAACGGGACCCGTATCATCTACTTCAGCCCAACTACTACCATTGTAATAATAAAAGCCCGCTGTGCCATCTGTTTGGTAAATCATTAAACCTAGAGATGGAGATGAAACCGCATCACGCTGGGCCTCTGTCATTCTTGGTATCAATAAACCCCCTGTGGTAGAAGTAATATCTAAAGCCGCAGAAGCATCTGGATTTTCTGTGTTTATTCCCACTTGGGCAAAAGTGCTAAAAGTTACTAATACCACTGCTAAAAATGTATAAAATTGTTTCATTGGTTAATTCGTTAATTAAACATTACTCAAAAATATTAAATTACTTTTTAAGTACAACTATAATATTAAAACTTTCTAACGCCCTATTTAAACTATTTTAAACACTCTGAAAACCTCTTAATTTCTCTAAATCTTGTAAAAATAAGTTCGATAATTGAACTGCAACGTGATGTAGACAAAATCGAGGTTTTCGATAGTTAATCTCCTTTTTTAAAACTAGTTTTATTTTTTGAATTTGCTATTAATTTATATATTTATCTTCATTTGGATAAAAATTCACAGAATTAGATAAAAAAT
Organism: Polaribacter sp.; assembly: GCA_029245665.1. GTDB lineage: Bacteria > Bacteroidota > Bacteroidia > Flavobacteriales > Flavobacteriaceae > Polaribacter. Next base: position 3,123 of record JAQWOW010000309.1, read on the forward strand.
TTAAAAAAAAATATTTATCAGACAAGAATTTGTACCTATTTTTGCAATATATATTTTTGTATGAAATTAGATAGAAAAAAGTTTGAAGAAATCATTGAGTTAATGGAGTTAGTGATTAGTGACGACATGCACCTATACAATTCGCTTAACAACTCTGAAGACAATGGTTTTTATTCTAAAGAAGAACTTCAAAACACCATAGATGAAATTTCATCAGAAAAAATGAAGGCAATATTTGAAAAAAAGATAACCAACTTCAAATATGAAAGAAAAAAATATTTAATGGAAAAATATGGTAAATTTTTTTTAAGAGATAGATTGGTCAGATCTACAATTAGTAAATCTAGAGGATTAAAGAAAAGGTATTCTATATTTAAAAAATAATAGTTAGCACTTTTCGCCCTGCCATTGCCAAAAATAGATAAGGCTCTAACAAAACATTTTATATCATTCTAATGAAAAAAAATTTAATTTTTTCTTTGTTTATTTTCAATTATTGTTTTGGAAACTCAAATTTTGTTATCAAAAAAATACAAACAGATAAGATTTTTTATAATGTTGTATTGCATGAAAACAAGGTATATGTTAGTTCAAATGAAGGTGTGTATATTATTGACTCTTTTACTAATAAATTAGTAATGTATGATGAATCTGTTAAAGGGACAATAAATTCTAACTTATCAAAAAATTTCAATGGTTTTAAAGTCAATTTTATAGACCCTCCAATACCAATTCCTGAGCCGTATTTGAAGACTGTGACTGATTTTGCATACAAAGAAAACTACTTATATATCATAGCGAAAGGAGACTTAATTATATATGAAACCAAGTCCTATAAATTTTATCCATATGAAAGTGTTCGATCAATTTCTAAAAATAGTATTGGAACCTATGGAGGCGTATATATTAATGGTCAAAAACTAAAAAAAATAAACTATAGCAATGGACAATTAAGAGAATTTGATAGCGTTACATTTGTTTGCTACAATGGTCTTTTAGAATTTAAAGATGGTCAAGAAAAAATCCTGTACAACAATGATAATTCAAAATTTAGTAATAATAAATATGGAATAATTTCTGATATATTTTCAATTGGAAATTCAAATTATTTGGCCATTTCATCAAATGGTATTTACACATACAACTACAAATTAAACCGTTTCAATTTAATTTATTCTAACGAAAATAAAATTATCCCAATAAAAAATAAAATAGAAAATCGGATTCTAAATAACAGTGAGTTTCATTTTATTGATGATGATAAATATCTTTCTATTCATACTAAAAACTTAAAAACAAGAGTTGTTTATGACAACTTTGAACACAAATTGATTGACATTTTAGAATGTAGTATTGATGGAAATATATTTTATGGAATTACAGAAAATAAATCATTATTAAAATTTAAAAGACAAGTAGAAGGTCTCGAGTTAATTTATTCGTATCAATTGAGTTTCGAGGCACATACAATTTCTGATGTGGGAGATCTAATCTTCTTAACTGGTAACGATGGCCTGAGCGTATTTGTAAAGTCTACTGAAGAAATCTTTGAGAGGGTAATAACTGACGAGTTTAACAAATACGCTACATACAAATCAAAAAAAGGTATCAGTTTTGGTAGTATTCATGGAGTTTATAAAATTGAAAATATTACCGAGTTTCAAAAGAGTTCATCTCTTCGAAATGTAGTTCAAAACAATTATTACAGTTATAAAAATGAAATTCTAATCCTATTTTTTTCTTTGACATTGTTAATTATAATTTACAAATCAATGAAAAAGAAAAATTTATCTAATGAAGAGTTAGTAATAGAAATTAAAAAGTTTATTGGCAGAAACTTAGCAACAGTCACTTTAAACAGTCTTCAAGAAAAATTTGATTTAGATTACAATGCCATAAATAATCTGCAAAAAGGATTTAGACCCGCTAAATTCATAAAACAAGAAAGAAACAAGAAAGCAAAATACATGTTTACAAAAAACTACCCTATTTCAAAAATTTCCCTTTATTCTGGATATTCTGAATCATATCTTTTAAAGAATAAATATAATTTCTTGAAAATTAAATAAAAATTAGTTAAAAAAAAGCAATGGCTTTTATTTAGATTTTAGGAATATTCATTAACAATAAATACCTCAGCTTCTCAAGGTCTCCTTAGAAAAAGTTATGGAATATCGATAGTATAGAGCGTTTTTGAACGTAGTAACTTCTATGTTAAAAAATTTTAAATTAATGATTGAAAATAAATACTCTTTTGTCATTCTGTAGGTTCGCGTTTCTCTAATCTTTCCCTTCAAAAGAGTCTTTAATATAAAAAAAGAGTCGCTGTATTTTATTAATTTAGAAAAACAATGCCCAAAAAAAATATTTTCAACAAAAAAGTTATGGAAGAAATCTGTATCTTATAATTAAAAAATATTGAATTTATTTGTGAATCCTTTTTAATACCTTTGAGTAGTTGAAATAATTATTTACATAATGAACGAATTTATCCTTTATTTCAAAATAGGCCTCAACCATGTGTTAGACTTTGCTGCGTATGATCATGTTTTATTCTTAATTGTTTTAGCTGTCATCTTCAGTTTTAATCAGTTTAGAAAAGTAGTCTGGCTTGTTACTTTATTCACCATTGGCCATTCTACTACCTTGGCTTTGTCTGCTTATGGAATTCTCAGTATAAGAATGGCCTTGATTGAATTTTTAATCCCACTGACCATCTGTATTACAGGAATTGTAAATGTTTTTGACGCTAAGAAATCAACATCTAGAAAAGAAAACACAAATTTAATTTTCGGCCTCCTTTTTGGATGCATTCATGGATTGGGATTTTCTAATTATTTTAAAATGATGATTGGGAAAGAAGAAGACAAACTTTTTCCGCTACTCGAATTTGCTTTGGGCATTGAGGCTGCTCAAATAATAATTGTTTTTGGGGTTTTGATACTAGGAAACATTCTTCAATACTTTTTTAGTGTTACAAAAAGAGATTGGATTATGGTCTGCTCCTCTATCGTCATTGGTTTTTCACTACAAATGATGTTCGATAGAATTTTTTGGTAAACAAATTTTGTTGAATTATTAACGCCTTATTTATACAAATCTTTTTACTTTCGTTCCGATGACAAAAGAGAAACAACTAAAATACGATCGCGCCTATCTGAAAATGGCTTATGAATGGGGGAAACTCTCACATTGCAAACGAAAACAAGTAGGGGCTTTAATTGTAAAAGACCGGATGATTATTTCTGATGGTTTCAACGGAACACCAACTGGCTTTGACAATTGTTGTGAGGATGAATCAGGAACTACTAAATGGGAGGTTTTACATGCAGAGGCCAATGCAATTTTAAAGGTCGCCTCTTCTACCCAATCTGCAAGTGGAGCTACTTTATACATTACATTGTCTCCTTGTAAACAATGCAGTAAATTAATTCATCAAGCAGGAATAAAACGAGTTGTGTATGCAAACTCCTATAAAGATACTTCAGGTATCGATTTTTTAGAAAAAGCCGGAGTTGAAATTATGTATTTGCCCTATGAAAAATAAAAATAACTTTCCTATATATTTCTCACTGGCTGTTGTTTTTGGAATTTTCATCGGCATTTCTATGAGTGGAAATACCTCTGATAGATTCTCTTTGTCAAAAAATTCTCCGCAAGAAATAAAAATAAAAAGACTCATTAATTTTATTGAAAAAGAATATGTAGACACGGTAAATACAGAAAACTTATTGGACATTGCCATTGATGAAATGCTGGGAGAACTAGACCCTCATTCTGTATATATACCCAAAGAAAACCTTCAGGCCGTAAAAGAAAATATGCAAGGTAATTTTGTGGGAATTGGTGTGCAATTTAGAATGATAAACGACACTGTTACTGTTATTCAACCCATAAAAGGTGGCCCTAGTATAAAAGCCGGTATAAAAGCTGGAGACCGAATTTTAATCGCCAACAAAGATACTTTATTTGGTAAAAATATGTCTTCAACCCTAGTTCCT
>JAQWOW010000017.1 GCA_029245665.1 Polaribacter sp.
AGAGCATCTCTGTAGATTTTCATGTCCTTTTCATCAATCGTTATAAAAGCAGCAACCAGCATAGGGTTTTTTTCATGGATGTCTATTGCATAAAAAGTTAGCTTTTCAATAGATGCAAACTCTTTTAAATGTATTGTATGATGTTTTGCGGTTTCTTTGGCATCTTCGCCTCTAAAATCCCACAATAATTTTATTTTTTTACTCATATTTATTTTTTAATGATTGACAAAAACAAAGAGTTCGCCTTTTTCGAAATTGATTTCTATGTTATTTTCTTGGGCTGTATTTCTTGTTCCTATTCTTTTTCCAAAAGTTAAGTCTTCATTGACTAAAGTATATTTTAGCCCTTTTGTATTAATTCTTGTTGCTTTCGGAAAAGGAACTAAAGAAATTATTTTGTCTTTACAATTTGAAATTTTAATTTTTTTATCGGCCAAAAAATAATGACCATACTTGTCATAGAAAGTAAGATTTAATCGTTTTTTCCATTGAATTGTTGTGTGTAAATTCCCTAAAAAATGATCTTGTTCTTTACCACTTCCCCCATAGACGTCAATATTTTTAAACCCTTTCTCAAATAAGATTTGAAGAATTTTGTGAAAGTCAGTACAATTTTGATCTGGTGTTTTTATGACTTCAATATTTTTTGGAAGCGCTTCTAAAGAGTCAAAATCGCCAGAAATAAAATGAGGAGTTATCATTTTTTCCTTTAAAAAGTGATAGGCTCCGTCTGTAGCACAAATGATTTCATAAACACTGAGTTCTGGAATTTTTTGGGGAGTTTCTCCATTTAAAAGCAGAAAGACTTTTCCATTTTTCATTGCTACAAAAATAGCTATTTTAGAATTAATTGAAGCGTTATTTGAGATCAAGATAAGAGGGATTTTTTCTAATTAAGCCAATTAGAACTCCTACAGTTCACCTGAAAACCAATTAGCAATAACTTCTTATTTCTAAAAATAAATGAAATAGCTACCTCCAAAATACATCGAGAAATGAGACTTAAAAACTTCGTAGAAATTTCCTTTAAATAGTTTTATCTTTGGTACAAAATTAAGACTTTGGATACAGCACAATTTATTTCGAAATCAATCAAAGGTTCAATAGAAAAAGCGAGCTTTACCTGGCAGACACCAAGTAATATTGCGTTGGTAAAATACTGGGGTAAAACCCACCCTCAAATTCCTAAAAATGCTTCTATCAGTTTTACGTTAAACAATTGTCATACAATTACAACGATCAAGTTTGAAAAAAAAGAAAAAACTTCAGTAGTAGATTTTGATTTGTTTTTTGAAGGGAAAGAGAAAGAAGAATTTAAGCCAAAAATTGCAGCATTTTTTAAGAGAATTCAAGACTACTGTTCTTATATACTTGAATATAAGATGACCATTAATTCGGAAAATTCTTTTCCGCATTCTAGTGGAATCGCTTCTTCAGCGAGTGGCTTAAGTGCTATCGCCATGTGTTTAATGAGTTTAGAGCATGAAATAAATCCTGATTTAACAAAAGAATTTATCAATAAAAAAGCTTCTTTTTTAGCGCGTTTAGGTTCTGGAAGTGCAAGTAGAAGTATTGAAGGT
>JAQWOW010000028.1 GCA_029245665.1 Polaribacter sp.
GATAACACAAACATAATCTCGTTCAGTGCAATTTCCTTGCAACGAACAAATTATTTTTCAAAAAATAACTACCACCAAATATTTTAGTTACTTGATTGTTGGTTAATACATTTACAGAAATAGAAACTTGTAAATCAAAATCATTAGAATAATAGTACGTCTTTCTACTTTTACTATAACCAATGTTAGCGTCATAATCTTTTAATTCTTTTATTAATAAGTGTACAGAGCGTTTGCTAATTCTGAGTAACTTTGATAACTCTTTTGGTGTTCCTGTATGTTCTATTGCAATTAAATTGTGTAATTGTTGTAAACGCTCTAGTGTTTTTAGATTTTTCATAGGTTCTGTTATTTTCTATTTTTTATTTTTGATATTCCTGCCTACGCATAAATGACAGTTATTTTAAGTTGAAAAATTGATAATATTTATTTTTGAAATTCTTCGACTACACTCAGAATGACAAACTTATTTTAGTTCTTTGCAATTTGAGTTGATGGGTTTACCCAATCATCCATTTTATCATATAATAAATCAAAAAGAGAGCGCTCTGTAAGTTCAAAACGAGCATTTACAAGCATTCCTTTTTTTAATTGACCTTTAAATCCGTTTTTTAGCTGTAGAAAATTTTGATCTAATGAGCATAAAACTTTAAACATTGGTGTATTGTTAATCATTTGTACATCGTTTCCTATTGCTGTGATTTTTCCACTAGCCAATCCCCATTGATTATAATTAAAAGCACTGACTTGAAAATTTACTTTTTTTTCTTTTTTAAGCAAACCTATATCAATTGGGTCGATATAACATTCGACAATCAAATCTGATTTTGGTGAAATTTCTGCTAATTGAATTCCTATTGAAATAAAACTACCTTTTTCAATTCCTTTTACATTTAATAACGTTCCTGAAACAGGAGCTTTAACAATGGACAAATTATTGGTTTCCTCTAATTCTACTTGATTGTTTTCTAATTCTTTTAATTGATTTTGATGATTTACTAGTGCTGCTTGCCAACTACTATGCTGTTGTTTCTTATATTGATTGATTGCATTTAAAGATAAATCGTATTCTAGTTTACTATTATTTAATGCCACTTTTGCTATTACTCCTTTTTCGAATAATTTTTGACTCCGATTATAATCTTCTTTTATTTTCTGAAAACGAGTATTTAATTCACTCAATTTTTGCTGATAAAAATTATATTCATGCTTATATTTTAGCGAATTTAATTTGTTAGCAATTCTTTTTTGATTCGATAAAAGTTTTATATCCTCTATAAATTTTTTAGTTTCGATGAATAAACTCCTTGTCGTATTTATTTTTTGAGTAATTGCTAAATTATTAATCATCATCAAAGTATCTCCTTTATTTATTTGACCATTATTTTTAAGTTGATGAAAAATTACTTTTCCGCTATGACTACTTTGTAAAAGAATTCTTTCTTTATCAGGTCTTATTAATCCTTGAGAAGTATTATAAATAGTTACACTAATAAAAGGCAAAGAAATCAATGCAACAATTAAAGCGAATAAAATAAAACCATAGATAATTTTACTTTTATTCGTGTGTTTAAATTGATGAACATCAACAGTGTTTTCTATAATCTCTTTTGGAAATATTTGCTTTTTCATTTTTTATTTTGGCAATTTTAAAATCATTTATAGCTTTATGATTTGTAAACATAGAAAAGAAATAATGACTTGTCAATATCAAAAAATGAGTAAATTATACCTTTTTACACTCACTGAAAACAGTGATAAATGCCACCATTATAATACCCCAAAAATTGTCTATTGTATGGTTTAAAAACATTCTATATCTTTATTAAAAAATTCTCCCCCCATAATTATCATATATTATTTATGGAAATTCTAGAAAAAGTAAGAAAGAGAATTAGAAGTCTTAGATTAGAAAAAGAGTATACTCAGGATTATGTTGGAGATCGATTAGGAATAAGTCAAAAATCATATCATCGCTTAGAAAATGGTAAAAGTCAATTAAAAGTAAAAACACTATTAAAATTATCTACAATTTTAGAAGTAGACATTACTTATTTTTTAAAGTTGTAAAATAATGGCTTATCTATTTTAAAAAAAGCAACGAAATTTAATATTTTTTTTTAATTAATATTTTTCCACTTAGAATTGTTATTCGGAGATATTTTTTTAACCATTTGAGTGAGTCTCTTTTGACTGTTTGTAACAGGACCATCTGAATACATATTTACAATCTCGTCTGATTTTGCATCAAAAAACAAACGTATCAAATAATTTCCAACGGTTTTATTATAAATACTTTCTAGAGATAGAATCGCATTTTCAATCGTCTGTTTTCCCTTTTTTTTGTTTGAAGAGAAAACGTCTAATCCAAGTCTATGATATGTATAGGTTGCAGCTCTATAAGGTCTTAGTTTAGGAGACAATAAATTGTCTATCAACAAAAAACGATTTTGTTTACCTACAACATTTTGCCAAGAAGCCAATCCGCTTTGTTGCGCTTGTAACATTACATTTTGAGCCTCTTTTAAATATACCTCTCCTCCATTCCTTTTAAAAGTATCTGCATCTGCACCTAAAATTATATTTGCATAAAAAACAATGGTAGAAATTAGATTACTATCAAATGAGTTTCTATTGTAAATTAATGGATCGAACTCATTGTATTTAAAATTAAAATCATTGTCTTTTAAATTTAAGATCGGTGATGCATATGAAGAATCATAAACGGGTCTTGAAGATTGAACTTGTAGTGTTGCTTTAAAAGTATTTGATGCTCTCGAACTAATAATAATAGTGAATGCACAATCAATTCTTTCTTCGGGTTTTACTTCTTTAGTTGTCCACTTTGTTTGATTAACAAACTCTGTTAAAGACTTCTCTAAAGTTTTAAAAATCTGAGTGTTTGAGCCTTGAACTTGGTTATAATTTACAGTAACCAAACAATTTAGTTCTTGCGATTTCAACAAAGAAATCGAAAAGAATAAGAGTAAAAAGAATCCAAGTTTACGCATTTATCTTGTTTAAAATTTCATTTATAATATCTTTAGCAACTTCAACTTTGGATTTTAAATCAAATGATTTCTCATTCAAATCTTTATCAATAAAAGTAATTTTATTTGTGTCAGTTGCAAAACCAGCACCATTATCTTGCAAAGAATTCAATACGATTGCATCTAAATTCTTTCTTTTTAATTTTCTTTTTGCATTTTCTAACTCATTATTTGTTTCCAATGCAAAACCGACTAAAAACTGATGTTTTTTCATCTTACCTAAAGAGGCTAATATATCTTTGGTAGGCATCAACTCAATCTCTAACGCTGAAACTTTCTTTTTTATTTTCTGTATAGCAATTTTTTTTGGTCTGAAATCTGCAACAGCAGCAGAAAGAATTGCAATATCTACATCAGTATAGTATTGGTGTGCTGCATTGCTCATTTCTTCGGCAGAAACAACATCAATTCTATGCACTAAAGAATGTGTAATTTGTTGATGACTCGGACCAGAAATTAAATAAACTTCAGCTCCCAAATTAGCTGCTACTTTGGCAATTGCAAAACCCATTTTACCAGAAGAATGATTTCCTATAAACCGAACTGGATCAATTGCTTCAAAAGTAGGGCCGGCAGTTAATAAAATTTTTTTTCCTTTTAAAGGTAATTTTAATAAGATGTCATTCTCTATAAATGACACAATATCTTCGGGTTCTGCCATTCTTCCTTCTCCTACTAAGCCACTTGCTAACTCACCTGAAGTTGCAGGAATAACCACATTTCCAAAAGCGTGTAATTTTTCTAAGTTTTCTTTGGTAGAGGGATGAATGTACATGTCTAAATCCATTGCTGGAGCCAAATAAACTGGGCATTTTGCAGAGAGATAAGTAGCCAACAATAAATTATCACAGGTCCCATTTGCCATTTTAGACAGTGTGTTTGCAGATGCTGGTGCAACCAACATATAGTCTGCCCAAAGACCTAACTCTACATGATTGTTCCACAATTCATTTTCATCTTTTGTATCATAAAAAGTTGAGTGAACAGGGTTCTTAGAAAGTGTAGAAAGAGTAAGAGGTGTTATAAAATCTTTAGACGCAGGAGTCATAATAATTTTGACTTCTGCGTCTAATTTTATAAATAAACGAACTAAACTAGCCGTTTTATAAGCGGCAATTCCAGCAGTAATTGCTATCAGAATTTTTTTACCACTTAAAACAGACATTATTCTGCGTCTGGAGTTCTAAAATATACTTTGTCATTCAACCATTCATCAACTGCAATTGCTGTTGGTTTAGGCAATCTTTCGTAAAATTTAGAAACTTCTATTTGTTCTTTATTTTCAAAAACCTCTTCTAAACTATCATTGTAAGTAGCAAACTCATCTAATTTATCAACCAACTCTTTCTTTAAATCTCCATTGATTTGAGTTGCTCTTTTTGCGATAATAGAAATCGCTTCATAAATATTTTGTGTTGGAGCTTCTACTTCATTTTTATCATAAGTAATGGTACTTAATGATGCTTTTGTATCTTTATAATCCATAATTAATTATTATTTCTTTAATGAGTTTTGATATTCTTTCTGTTTTGCAATTAAATTTTCTGACTCTTTATTTTCTGCATTTAATGTGTTCAGCATCTTATTAGCATCTTCCATAAATTTAGATTCAGGATAATTTCTTACGAGCTTCTCATACGCCTCTTTGGCATCTTTTATACGTACTGGTTTTCTTCTATAGGTACTCTTTAAAACAAAATCATGAGCTGCTTTTAATCTAAAATACAGCGCTTCTTCTTTAAATTCTGACCCAAGATAGTCTGATAATAAGTTATCAAAAGCCTGAATCGCTGCCTTGTAATTTCTTAAATCGTAATCTGCTGTTCTGTAATAGGTTTTTGCAATTTCAAAATATTTCTTTTGAAGCTTATATCTTAATTCTTTATAATGCTTATTGGCTTCATCTAATTTATCAGAATCTGGGTACTCATTGATAAAACTCTGAAAAGAATTGAGCGCTTTATTTGTATCTGTTGGATCTAAGCTAAAAGAAGGTGATGCTAATTTATAGCTGTAAGCAGAGAGAAATGATGCTTCTTCTTTTTTAGAGCTCTTTGGATAATTTTTTGCAAATCGATCAAAATAATAGCCTGAAATACTGTAGTTTTTCTCGTTAAAATTAGATTGAGCTTCCATAAATTGGATTCGTTCCATTTGAGGTTTACCTCTGTATGCTGGTTTGATTTTCTCAAACAAACGTATTGCTTTGCTATAGTTATTAACTTCATACATTTTAGTAGCCATTTTATATTGCTCTTCAGATGTACCTTTGTTTAATACTTTTTGATATTCTCCACAAGAAGATAATACAAGTGAGAAGATCAATAAATACGCTATATTTTTAATTTTTTGCATCATGCAAAATTAGTGATTAAATATGGATTAATAAAACGTTTTTTTTTACTGTAAATTGTAGTAACTTATGTTTGTATAAAAAACGCAAAAAAAGAGTTTAGAAGATACTAAAAATTTGTTAATATTATAAGTAAATTGAAAGTTGAAAAACAACTGTTTAATGAATCTTAAAAAAAATAAAAACATCCTCTCTACTCTAGGCAGGTATTAATATCAACTTTATCCACACTATTTTTATTTAAGATTGTCCACAAATTCAGCTATTTTAGAAGAAAGTGCAGCACTTGTTTTTACAAGAGGTAAGCGCACACTATTGCTACAGATATTTAATTCTTGTAAAACTGTTTTAATTCCTGCTGGGTTGTTCTCTTCAAAAATAGAGTCTACAACGTTCATCAATTTGAAATGAATATCATACCCTTCTTTATTGTTTCCTTTTAAACCATGATTAATCATGGTAGAAAACTCTTTTGGAAATGCTTGTCCGATGACAGATATAACACCAGAACCTCCAGCTAACACAACACCTAGAGCTAAATCATCATCACCAGATATGATTAAAAAATCGGATGGTTTATCTTTTAATAATGTATAATATTGTTGTTTATTATTTCCTGCTTCTTTAACAGCAACAATATTTGTAAAGTCGTTTGCCAAACGTAAAGTTGTTGCAGGCTCCATATTTTTTGCAGTTCTACCAGGAACATTGTATAAAATTACAGGTAAGTCTGTGGCAGTTGCAATGGCTTTAAAGTGTTGGTAAAATCCTTCTTGGGTGGGTTTGCTGTAATAAGGTGCAACAGAAAGTATTCCATCTATACCTGTAAAATCTCTCGTTTTTAATTCTTCTATAACCAAAGCAGTATTAGTCCCTCCAACCCCTAAAACCAGTGGTAAACGTTTATTATTTGCTTTAATAATTACATCTATAATTTCTTGTTTTTCTTCTTGTGTTATTGTTCCGCTTTCACCAGTTGTACCATTGACCACTAAATAATCTATGCCGTTTTCAACAGTGTAGTTTACCAATTTTATGAGTGCATCAAAATCGACACTTAAATCCTCTTTAAAAGGGGTTACCAAAGCGACTCCTGTTCCAATAAATTTTTGCATTTCGAATGTATTTTATAGGGTGTAAAACTACAATATTAAGATGAAATTAAGATCGATATCGTGAATTCTTCTAAAGAATAAACAACTTTATTATTAAAGTTTAATTTTTCGATTTCTTAAGAATGTTCAAGTACCTTCTTAATTCTTTTAAAAAGGAGGAAATCTGCGAGGATTTTACGGCAATTTCTAGCGAATATAATTTGGCATTTACCCCTGAAATACCTACTTTAAGGGAAGCTTTAGATTCAAGAACAGCTTTCTCTAAGTACAAATTATTATTTTCAAAGAAACCAATTAACAAATCAAAAGGTTGCTCTAAAAAAACCTTTATATTGGGTTGTATGATACTTCCTCCCCAATTGAAATCTTTCTCTGAAAAATGTTTGTAAGAAATTTGATCATTTTTATCAAATTTTTTAAAACTATAAATTTTAGAATGTCGAATTCCAAAAATAGCTTCTACTTCTTTTTGAAGATCTATGGTTGATGAGATTTCATCTATTGTTAAAATACCAATAGTTTTAATATCCTTATCAGAAATTGAAGTTATCTCTGGCAAGGTTTCCAAAGTTTTTTCAAACTTTTTTCTTAATCTAGATTCTTTTAGCTTTGAAAAATTCATTAAGTGGATTAAAACTTTGTAAAAATAAGAATTATTTTGTTGAAATTTCTAACAAAATAAACTGATTTAATTGTCTGCCATAGGTCTGAAAGTTATTGTCTGAAACTAAAATTAGGGATTGGTTCCCATTGGCTAATAATGGCCCTAATGTAATTCCTTCAATATTGTCTATAATTCCATTTGTTAGTTTATTTTTAATGGTATCAAAATTAAATAGAAGCCTTTTTTTAAGCGGTGTATACTTTGTATTTCGTAAAGAATCTATTTCTAAAATATTGGTCGTTGTTTTGTCAATACTAGCCTCAAATATCTTTACAATATTTCCATAACTCCCATAACCACTTTGATAGGTTCTTTCTACAATGAAAAAATGATTCTCTTTATATTCTGTCAGCGCAGTAACTCCATTTAAATTAACATCTCCTTTGGAAGGTTTCATAATATGTTCTAATTGATATGCAAACTGTTTGATAGCTTTCTTAGTCGTTTTATCAAAGTACGTCATTCTGATTGGTGAAGATGCTTTTGTAAATGAAGGATCTTCTCCATCTCCCTTTAATGGGCCTTCTACAGAAACCCAAAAACCTTTGTGATTGCTGCTTTTAGATGAGCCTTCAAAAACTGCATTGTGTTTGATTGTTTGATTGTTTTTTAAACTTTTAGGAAGCTCATAAACATGAATTAATTTTCCATTTTTGTCCGTTGAAAAAATTGAAGGACTTTTACCCGTATTTATAGAACCTTCACTGACAAAATTTATTTCTTTAGTCTCTTTGTCAATAAAAATTGATTCTAAATCCAATACATTTTCTTTATAAAAAGAACTAATAACATCTTTCAAGATCGTCATATTTTGAAAATCTACTGAAATTATTTTATTCTTTTGAAGGACTATTTTAGCTTTTAAAAAACGTGGTTTTTTGGGGTCATCTACTACAAAAAAGTAGTTGCCGTCATCATAATCAATCCCTGAAAGCCCCCCTATTAATGTAGTCTTTACTACTAATGAATCTTCAACTACATATTCATCTAAAAAATGAAGTTCTAGATCTTTTTTTTTAGTGCAAGAAAAAAGAAGTGTGAGTGTTAAAAAAAAATAAACAATAGTTTTCATTTCCATACATTACATAATTTTAAAAAAATACGAATTGTGAAAAGAAAGAACTCTTGTAGCAAATAATTCTACAAATGTGTGGTTCACATCTATCATAGATAAAAAGTGACCCCTCGAGTATTTTGACTTCCTTTCTTGTAATTATAGTTTTCTTCTATTGTCTTCAGATTGTGTATCAATTAATTTATTGAAAGGATCAACTCCTACTTCAGTCGGTTTTTTATCAACAATTAAAGTAACTTTGTTATTGATTGAAGTAATTTTATGCTTTTTTAAGTACAAGATCTTTTCTTGCATCTCTCCATCAACTTCTTCTTCTGTAAAGATACCAACATCTATATAATCTGCTAATGGAACCGATAAAATTGGCTTTTTCATTTTATCTGTTTTATAAGTCAGCGTATCTCCTACTTTCTCACCATAATAACGCTTTCCTTTTTCATCATTTCTATATTTAGAAACTTCAAATTCAATATCAACTTGATATGTTCCATTTTCTAATTCAGTTGTTTTGGCATCTACAATTCTATTTCTATACAAAGTGATGGTTTCAAACATATCTTTAATAGTGTATTGCAATGAATCTGGTGTTGCATCTCTTAGGTACTCAACCATTTCTATAGAAGTAGTATAAGGCGGTTCTTGAAACTGTACTTTTTCGACATATTTCTTAAGAGCTCCATTTAAATTATCTTCTCCAATATAATCACTCAAAGCATACAATACTAGAGAGCCTTTTTGATAATGAATGTAACCTTGTCCATCATTATACATTAATGCATTTTCTCGCTTTCTTTCCATTGTTCTTTGCAATAAATAATCATCTAATGCCTTCTTTAGAAATATGCGCATTTGATCTTTTCCTTGTTGATGTTCTAATACTTTTAGAGACACATATTCAGACATACTTTCTGACAACATCGTTGCTCCCAAAACATCGGCTCCTATTACCTGATGGGCCCACCATTGGTGTGCTACTTCATGAACAGTAATTGCAAATGGATAATCTACACCGTCAGTGTCCTCATCATCTACATCGGCAATAAAACCTACGCCTTCAGAAAACGGAATTGTATTTGGAAAAGATTGTGCAAAACTTCCTCCTGTTCTTGGAAACTCAATAATTCGTACTTGTTTATGTTGATAAGGACTAAAATTTTTGGAATTATAATCAAGAGATGCCTTCATTCCTTTCATCATTCTATCTATATTAAATGTATGTGGTTTATGATAATAGATCTCTAAACTAATGCCCTTAAACATTTCTTTTTTAACCTGATACCTGCCAGAGTTAAATGCATAGAAATTTAATATCTTGCTATCCATTTTATAATAAAAATACCTTCTATCATTTTCAATCCATTCTTTTTGCAAATAACCAGGAGCAATTGCAATTTGGTCTTTTGAGGTTGAAACGGTTGCCTCAAAATCAATCCAATCTGCATCTTTGGAAATATAAGTATCTCCTAAGGCCAATGAATCTAGAGGATGCGGACGTAAATTATTAGGTGGTAAATCGTATTTTTTACGTGTTTTATTATCTGTTAATTCTCCCTGAGCGGAGTATCCCAAAGAAGGAAAAATAGAGGAATTATTGATAAATGTACCATTTTCTCTTACAGGAGATTTTCTTCGATAGCTGGTATTCTTCTTGCTTTTAACAGAAAAGGATAATTGTAAAGTATCTCCTGGTAAAATTTTATTTTTGAAACGATACATGTCAAAATGTTGAATAGTATCTTCTAAAACCAATGTATTGGCGCTATTAAATTCAAAAGAGCTCTCTAGAGAATTGTGATTTAAGAACAAGGTATCTATGGCTTTACCTGTTTTATTCACCATAATATAGGTACCTGTGGCATCAAACAGTCTTTCTTTTGGAAAAATATTTACCGCTGTTTTTACGGAAATTATTCTTGGCTGAGCATATTTCTCATATTTTTTATACGTCTTTTCCCATTGAACACGTTGCTTTTCTGCTTCTTTGGAAGAGGTTCTTTTGGCCTTTGTTCCTGTGGCTTGATAAATTGAAAATCCAATGGCTAAAAAGCCAAGTAATAAAACTGAAAAGCTAATAGCTGCAAAACCTTTAAAACGAGAACCTGCTATTGAAAGTCTTTCTTTAAATGAATTTGGAATTCCACGAACCCAAAACAAAAAAGAAACAATGAACAATGTCAATCCTGCTAAAATCCAATAAATTTTATACCATAAATAAGGTTCTAAAATTCCGTAAGCATTCATATCAGAATAATTAAACCCAGGACCTTGATTGTATTTAAAAATAGATTGTTCTATTCCTGCCAATGATAAAAAAGGCATTCCAATAGAAATAACCAATAAAACAAACAGTCCTAAATATGGATTTCCTATTAGAGTTTGAATAAAAATCGACAACAATGCCCAAATTAAAAAACTCAGAAACTCTAAAAAATAAAGTTCCGTTAAATAATGCCCTATTTCAAAATTATAATACTCATTGTACATTTGAAAAAGCATCCCAGAAATCATGATTACAGTCAATAAAACCAATTGCATTTTAATCAAGGCAATAAGTTTAGAAAATAAGAGAGTCCAATTTGGAATTGGAGTTGCATCTACTAAATGATTTACTTTAGCTATTTTAGCTCTGTGCACTAACATACCAGCATATAAGAAGGTACAAATATTTATGGATGCTGAAAAAACACCTCCCACGTTTAACATTTTCCATGTTACAGGTAATGTTGGAGTCCCAAAAATATTTCCTATTTCAGAAAGGCCTACAAGCATCAGAACCAAACCAACCAAAACGATAGAAATAAATGCCCAACTTGTAACAATATATTTAAAATCGATGTTTGATAATTTCCAGGTGGTTTTTAAGTTTTGAGTGAAAGAATAATTGTAAGAAACTTTTGGTAAAGTAATTTTTGTAATTCCGCTAAAATTAGTTTTAATAACTCTTTTCCCTATGGACTTTCGAAAAGAAATAGAGATAGCATTCTGACTGAAAGTAAAGTATTTATATACCAAACCAAATATTAAAGAAGCAATTGCCATCCATAGCAAACGATTGTAAACAATCATTTCTTTCAAAGGAATCTGTAATTCATTTTGTTCTGAAGGCGTCCAATACTTGGTATAATAATTAGAAGCTGCTGCTCCAAATGGATCTAAGATTGCAGCTAATGTTCTATGCTCTGGTTCAGATAGTAAACTTTCTAAAACTCCCTGACCAAAAAGCAATATAATTACCGTAATAAAACCCGCAGCAATATTTCTTGAAAAAGCTACTACAGCAAAGACAATTGCTCCAAATAATAACACGTTTGGTAAAATAAAAACAAAATAGGTTTGTAAATAGGTTACAAGATTAAAGGGACCAACAATATCTGTATTTGTACCAGGAAAACGAAATCCAATAATCATTCCAATAGCAATTGAAAATGCAATTAAAGAAACAACAACTATTGCACTAAAAAACTTAGCAAATAAATAATTGGCTTTGGTAAAAGGATATGAATATAAAATAGTATGCATTTCACTTTTAAAATCTCTATACACTGAAACTCCAATTATAGAGGGAAATAAGAAAAATATAAAAATCGTTAGTGCATTGAATAAACCTGTAACTCCTATTGGAGAATTGACAATTCTTGAAGAACCTGTAGTAGCGGTTACAGAATCGAAAAAACCAGCAGATGCAGCTGATAAAAAGAAAGCCAATAAAATAAAAATACTTATGTAAATATAAAATGCAGGCTTTTTAAACCAATAGTTTAGTTCTTGTTTGAAAATAGTTGAAAACATAGTTTTAAAGATATAGGAAGTGAACAATTAAGATTTTTTAAACATGTTACTAGGCAACATCAAGTTCATCTTGTTTTAGAGCAATAAAATAAACATCATCTAATTGTGGTGAGGCAGATTCAAAATCATCTGAAGGCTTTTCTGATGCATGAACTCTAATGTTTAAGGTATTATCTTGGTTGTAATTTGATGACAATATCGTGAAGTTTTTTTCGTTTTCCTCTAGTTCATCTCTAGAAATGACTTTCGTCCAAATTGTATTTTCAATTTCTTTAGTAGCTTCTTGAGGTGTGGTATGTTTTAATATTTTTCCTCCGTTTAGAATGGCCATTTCATTGCACAACTCTTTGACATCTTCAACAATATGGGTTGAAAAGATTACAGTAGTATTGGTACCTACTTCTCGCAAAACATTTAAAAAACGATGTCTTTCTGCAGGGTCTAAACCCGCGGTAGGTTCATCTACAATAATTAATTTTGGATTGTTTAATAGCAATTGTGCAATACCAAAGCGCTGTTTCATTCCTCCAGAATAACCTGCCACGTCTTTTCGTCTTACATCATATAAATTTGTAATTTCTAGAACTTCTTTTACGATGTTTTTTCTTTCTTTTTTATTAGAAACACCCTTTAATGTTGCAAAATAATCTAACAAATCTTCTGCAGACATTTTTGGATATACACCAAAAGATTGAGGCAAATAACCCAATACTTTCCGCAAAGACATATTGTCTTCTATAACAGAAATATCTCCAAAAGTAATGGAACCAGAATCAGGACTTTGTAAAGTAGCGATTGTTCTCATTAATGAGGATTTTCCTGCCCCATTAGGACCCAATAAACCAAACATTCCTGTGCCAATTTCGATAGTTAAATTATCGATGGCTTTTACACCGTTTTTATAAGTCTTTGTCAAATCTTTGATTACTAATTTCATATTCTTTATTCTTAATGAGTTATGGTCTACCTATTTTAAGCTAAATATAAAACAATTTGTTACACTTTTTATGATTTTTTTTACCTCAAATCATAAAATCGTTTTATTTTTACGAAAATCAAAGTAAAATACAAGATTAATATTATTATATAATGGCAAAAAAATCAATACTGAATAAGAACTCACTTACTTTTCTAGAAAAATATCTAAATAATGCAGCTCCTACAGGTTATGAGTGGGAGAGTCAGAAAATTTGGATGGAATATTTAAAGCCCTATGTAGATACATTTATCACAGACACCTATGGTTCTGCGGTTGGGGTCATAAATCCAGATGCAAAATACAAAGTGGTAATTGAAGGTCATGCAGATGAAATCTCCTGGTATGTGAATTATATCTCTGACAATGGTTTAATTTATGTACTTCGAAATGGTGGCTCAGACCATCAAATTGCTCCAAGTAAAATTGTAAACATTCATACTAAAAACGGAATTATAAAAGGAGTTTTTGGCTGGCCAGCAATTCATACAAGAAATAAAGGAAAAGAAGAAGCTCCTAAACCAGAAAATATTTTTATTGATACAGGTTGCACAACCAAAAAAGAAGTTGAAAATTTAGGAATTCATGTGGGTTGTGTCATCACTTATCCGGATGAATTTCATATTTTAAATGAGAATAAATTTGTCTGTAGAGCTTTAGACAACAGAATGGGTGGTTTTATGATTGCTGAAGTGGCTCGTTTGTTAAAAGAAAATAAAAAAGAAATCCCATTTGGATTGTATATTACGAATTCGGTTCAAGAAGAAATTGGTTTACGTGGTGCTGAAATGATTACACAAACAATTCAACCAGATGTTGCCATAGTTACTGACGTAACGCACGACACAACTACCCCAATGATCGATCAAAAAAAAGAAGGTCTTTTAGAAATGGGGAAAGGTCCAGTAATAGCCTATGCACCAGCTGTTCAGCAAAAGTTACGTGATTTAATTACAGAGACTGCAGAAAAAAATAAAATTCCTTTTCAACGTTCTGCTCTTTCAAGAGCTACAGGTACAGATACTGACGCTTTTGCTTATAGTAATGGAGGCGTGGCTTCTGCATTAATTTCTTTACCGCTAAGATACATGCATACCACTGTTGAAATGGTACACCGAGAAGATGTAGAAAATGTAATTAAAATGATTTATGAAACATTGGTAAATATCAAAGACGGAGAAACATTTTCTTATTTTGAATAAAAAATAAATATCATTCCGAAGAATAACTCTCATTGCCTTTTTATTCTTAAAGGTATGTCTAATTTTTCGGAATGGTGTTTTCTTTTTCTATGGACGAATTTATTGATATTTTAACTGCTGAAGGAAAACCTACTGGAAAAATAGCTTTGAAATCTGAAGCTCATAAAAACGGTTGGTTTCATGCAACTGCTCATATTTGGTTTTTTACCTCAGACAATCAAATTTTACTTCAAAAACGAGCCCTTACAAAAAAAGTATTCCCAGGAATTTGGGATATTTCTGTTGCAGGACACATTGCGGCTGGCGAAGAAATTTTACAAGGGGCAAAAAGAGAAATTCTTGAAGAAATCGGACTTGAACTTCAGGAAAAAGACCTCATCAAAATTGGCACAAGAATTCATCA
>JAQWOW010000064.1 GCA_029245665.1 Polaribacter sp.
GGATTTGGAACGTTCTCTGTTTCTAACAGAGCTGCTAGAACTGGTAGAAATCCTCAAACAGGAAAAACGATTCAAATTGCTGCTAAAAATGTAGCTAAATTTAAAGCTGGTGCTGGATTAAGCGATGCTGTAAACTAAGAATTTTAGTTTTAAAGTATATTAAAAACTCTCTTTTTTAAAGAGAGTTTTTTTTTATTATATTTAATAATAATTTTATAACTAATATTTTGAGACTAAATAAAGGAAAATTATTAATTGCAGAACCAGCTATTTTAAATGATAGCGCTTTCAATAGAACCATTGTTCTCCTTACAGAACACACTCCTAATAACTCTGTTGGCTTTATTTTAAATAGACGCTTAGACTATACTGTTAAAGATTTATTACCCGATATTAATTGTCATTTTCCAGTCTATCATGGTGGACCTGTAGAAGAAGATAATTTATACTTTGTTCATAAGATTCCTGAATTACTTCCTGAAAGTATTGAGATTTCTAATGGTATCTTTTGGGGTGGTAATTTTAAATCTCTTAAAGACTTGTTAAACAAAGAAGTATTGAGTACCTCTGATATTCGTTTTTTCTTAGGATATTCCGGTTGGAAGAAAGAACAACTTAATGAAGAAATGAATCAAAACTCTTGGTCTGTAAGTGAAAATGATTTCGAAACTATTTTTTCAATCAATAATGAAAATCTTTGGAAAAATAAATTATTACAAAAAGGGGGCGACTATAAACTTTGGGCCAATGCGCCCAGTGATTATAATTTAAACTAAACTCCTGCTATTTGTAACACACTTAAATTATTTGCTATTTTCTTTCCAACTTCTGTCTTAAATCCTTTTTTCTTGTAACTGGTAACTGGTTGTATACCAATAATGGCATTTGTTATAAATACTTCATCTGCTTTCTGTATTTCAAAAGGCGATATGGAAGTTTCTTGTAAAGTGAACTCCTTATTTTTTAAAATAATATCAATAACTTTAGAACGGGTGATACCTTTTATACAACCTTCAGAAAGAGCTGGTGTTTTGATGATATTTCCTTTGATGATAAAAATATTCCCATTGGTTACTTCTACAACTCCTTTTTTTTCATTTAATAAAATACAATTGTCTAAATCATTTTCATCAGCAAAAATGCTTGCCAACGTATTTAGCATTCTATTGTTCGTTTTAATCGTTGATAAAAGTCCCGAATAATTATAAAAATCTTTATAAACATCTAAAGAATATGTATCCTTGATTTGATAAGAACTCTCTTTAACATCGATACTATAATCTATTTTATTTGTTTTTGGGGTATATAAACCTCCATCCTTTCTATAAATATTTAATCGAATTCTATAAGAATTTGCCTTTTTTTGAACGGATACAGTTTTAAGAATTTCTTTCTCTAAAAATTCTAAGGTAAATTCCATTGGAATTTTCATACGCAACATACGCATTGAAGACATTAATCTAAAATAATGATCTTCCCAAAAAATAACTTTATCAAAACTCACTTTTACAGTTTCGAAAATAGCATCACCATATTTAAAAGCTCTATTTTCTAATGATAATTTTATGTTATCGAGATGTTGTAACTCTCCATTGAAGTTAATCATAACTTAAAAATTTAAAGATGTAAAATTAGTGTATTTTAAAATATTTAATCATAAAAAAACTCAACAAAATGTTGAGTTTTAAAATTTATAAAAAATAAGATTAAGCACCAATTGTATGTTTTAATTCGTCAATTTGATTTTCCCATAATTGTTTAGACTCTTCAACTTCATTCTCGTCATCTGCAAAATCTGTGACGATTAAAGAAACGTCTTTAGTCAATGCATCTACCTGGATCTTGATTTCAAAAAAACTGTCATCTCCTTCGCTTTCTAACCATTTAAATCTAATTCTTTCATCAGACTTTTTAGTTATTAATTCTGCTTTTTCTTCTTCTCCGTCCCAAATAAAGCTATACTCTTTGCCTCTAGAATTAACTTTATCTGCAAACCATTCTTGTAAATTAGAAGGTGATGAAATATATTGGTATAACATATGAGGTGATGCGTGGATAGGAATTTCTAGTTCGAATTTTACTTTGGCCATTGTTGTATAGTTAAGCTGACAATATAGGTAATAATTCTATTTAAAAAAAATTAAAAACACATCTTGCTAGTTTATAAATTTCAATTATATTTGCAGCCTCAAAACCTCTCGGCGAGGTAGCTCAGTTGGTTAGAGCGCAGGATTCATAACCCTGAGGTCACGGGTTCAAATCCCGTTCTCGCTACTAAAATCTCAAACAAATTGTTTGAGATTTTTTTATTAAAAGTACTTTCTGAAAATTACTAAAATTAATATTTTTAAAATAGTCTAAAATTGTATCTTGAACTGTTTTTAAACAAAAGAAAGTACATGCGAAAAATTTCTGATTTATGAAAATACATATTCAAATTATAGAAGAGGAAAATATTTTAACAATAATTCCACTCTTAACGAAATTAAACTCAAAAACGCCACCAAAACTGCTAGAAGAAAGAGTTTTAGAAATTTCTAAAATTTCTAATTATGAATGCGCTGGCTTATATATTGATGGAAAATTAGCTGGTATTTCTGGCCTGTGGTATTCTACGAGACATTATATAGGAAAATCAGTTGAACCCGACCATGTCATTTTAGAGGAAACAATAAGAGGCAAAGGTATCGGAAAAAAATTCTTCAATTGGATTGACAATTATGTTATAAGTAAGGGATGTGAAGCTATAGAATTAAATGCATATGTTAACAACCCAAAATCTCATAAATTTTATTACAATGAAGGCTATAATATTTATGGATTTCACTTTTTAAAAGTTTTACGTCCTGACAAAAAATTTTACTAATTTTTGCTAATAAAATTATTGTAGAACTCAAAAATGGTTCTATATTTGTAGCTCTTTACCATGCGAAAGTAGCTCAGTTGGTAGAGCGTCAGCCTTCCAAGCTGAATGTCGCCAGTTCGAACCTGGTCTTTCGCTCAAAAAAAAACCGAAACGATTTTGTTTCGGTTTTTTTATATCTTCTTTAACTTATCTCCAAAAATTAACAATAAAAGAATAGGAGTTCCTAATATCAAAACAAATAATTTATTCGAAATAAACAAAGAAGGATTTAGTAAAAGTGTAATTGTAAAACCACCTATCGCTCCTCCCAAGTGTGCAGAATGACCGATAATACCCAACTGCTTTTTCATTCCATAAATTGAGTATAATAAATACCCTACTCCAAAAATATATCCTGGAATTGGTATGGGAATAAAAAACAAGTACAATTCCATACTTGGATATAATAGTATTGAAGAATACACGATTCCAGAAACAGCACCAGAGGCTCCTACTGCACTATAATATGGTTCCTTTTTATGATATTGTAAAGAATAAAAACTACCCGCTAATAAACTTGTGAAATAAATAATTAAAAAATTTGTGATTCCCAAAAAACTTGCAACGATATCTCCAAAAAGATATAAAGCATACATATTAAAACCAAGATGCATCCAATCTACATGCAAAAAGCCTGAAGTAAATACTCTTATTTTTTCCCCAGATAAAATTTTCCCTACCTGAAACTTGTATTTGTCGAGAAAAGAATACTTTTTAAAGCCTTGCATAGAGAACAAAACATTGGCTATTATAATTAATAAAACGGCTTGATTTATATTGTTTAACATAAAGCAAACATACTAAAAACAGCTTGTTAATTCTATTCCAATTTAAATTTAAATACGATATTTGCAATTCCAAAAAGTATTTTATGAACTTTGTAGTTTTTGCTATTGCCTACCCTATTATTTCAGTATTGTCTAGATTGCCAATGAGGATTTTATACATAAAATCAGATTTCCTTTATCTATTGATGTATTATGTAATTGGATATAGAAAAAAAGTTGTTTTAGAAAATTTAAAACTCTCTTTTCCCGAAAAATCCGATAAAGAGTTAAAAAAAATTTCTAAAAAATTTTTCAAACATCTTACAGATTTAATTATGGAGAGTATAAAATCATTTACTATTTCAAAAAAACAGATTTCAAAAAGATATACTTATAAGAATGCTGAAATGGTAAACAAATATGTACAACAAGGAAAAAACATTGCCTTGGTAGGTGCACATCAAGCAAATTGGGAATGGTCAATTAGTTTACCGCTAGTTTTAAATATCGATCTATATGGAGCCTATACAAAATTAAATAATAAATATTTTGAGAAATGGGTTCGTAACTCTAGAGAAAAGTTTGGTGTTATTGGCTATAAAACCTCTGATACCGTTCGAGGCATGCAAAAAAATTTTAATAATAAGAAGCAGGGAGCTTATATTTTATTGAGTGATCAATCTCCACAACTTCATAAAACATATTATTGGAGAGACTTTTTTGGAATAAAAGTACCTATTCACACAGGAGCAGAAATGCTTTCTAAAAAATTTGATTTAGTCGTTATAAACTATGTAACAAGAAAAGTAAAAAGAGGCTATTATGAAACTGATTTTCAACTCATAACAGATTCCCCAAAAGAATTTAAAGATTATCAAATTACAGACAAATACACGGAATTAACGGAAAAAAACATACGGTTACAACCAGAATTTTATTTATGGTCTCACAAACGTTTTAAGCATAGAGACAAAGTCCCTAAAGAGTTTCAATAGTACTTTTAAATCTAACTTTCACAAAAAATAATGTAACAAGCATCTTAGTTTGTCATCAAAAAATATTGGTTTTTTAGATTTTAAAATATTTTAAATCTTTCACCGATTAGAATGTTGTTTTGAAAGAAAAAGAAACTTTGTAATGCAGAATCTACTGGAATTAATGATTTTTTAATATCTGGCATATAAATACATCGAACTTTATAATCTTACTGAATATAAAAATACTTCAAAAAGTAATATTCAATCCTACTCCTACAGAAATTTCACAGCCAGTCAAATGACAATCATCATGTATTTCTTTCCCTACTAAAGAAGTATCTGTTTTAGACATAGAACTACTTCCCAGGAACTTATGTCAAGTTAATTTGTAGCTTCTCAAAATTAAAACCAATGATGAATAGTATCAAAACACTTTATTTAGAAATAAAATTATATTAATTTTTCAGAGGCTCTAATTAATAAGTTCTTTAATTTCATTGATAAATCTAGAAGCTAAATTATCTGCTGATTGTTGCGTTTTTGCTTCTGTATAAATTCTAATAATTGGTTCTGTATTTGATTTACGAAGGTGAATCCATTCTTCTGGAAAATCTATTTTTACACCATCTATCGTTTTTACATCTTCATTTTTATAATTTGAAGCCATCGTTTCTAGAATTTGATCGACGTCTATTTCGGGTGTCAATTGAATTTTATTTTTACTCATAAAATAACTTGGATAGGAATCACGTAGTTCTTTACAAGACATTTTATTGTTTGCTAAATGGGATAAAAATAAGGCGACACCTACAAGGGAATCACGACCATAATGAGATTCCGGATAAATAATTCCTCCGTTTCCTTCTCCACCGATAACAGTGTTAGTTTCTTTCATTTTAATAACCACGTTAACTTCACCAACTGCACTTGCGGTATAAACTCCTCCGTGTTTTTGAGTAACGTCTCTTAATGCTCTTGAGGATGATAAATTAGAAACAGTATTACCACCACCTAACTTTCCTAAAACATAATCTGCACAAGCAACCAACGTATATTCTTCTCCAAACATAGAACCGTCTTCAGAAACCAAAGCCAATCTATCAACATCTGGATCCACTACAATTCCGAAATCTGCCTTTTCTTTGACCACCAATTTAGAAATATCTGTTAGGTGTTCTTTTAAAGGCTCTGGATTGTGGGGGAATTGCCCATTTGGAGTACAATATAATTCTACACATTCTACATTTAATTCTTTTAATAAAGCAGGAATAAAAATTCCTCCTGTAGAATTTACAGCATCGACAACAACTTTAAAATTTGCTTTTTTAATTGCTGTGACATCTACTAAATCTAGGTTTAAAACTTCTTGAATATGTTTTTGGACATATGAATTGTCTTTAGAATATTTTCCTAAATCGTCTACATCAGCAAAAGAAAAATCTTCGCTTTCTGCTAATTCTAGAATTATCTCACCTTCTGAACCATTTAAAAATTCTCCTTTTTCATTCAATAACTTTAATGCATTCCATTGTTTAGGATTGTGAGAGGCTGTAATAATAATTCCTCCATCTGCATTTTCTAGAGGAACTGCTATTTCTACTGTTGGCGTTGTAGATAACCCTAAATCAATGACGTGTATTCCTAAACCAACTAAAGTATTTGCAACTAAACTACTTATCATTTTACCTGAAATACGAGCATCTCTACCTATAACTACTGTTATTTTTTCTTTTCCTTTGTTTCTTTCTATTATAAATGCTCCATAAGCTGAAGCAAACTTTACAGCATCAATAGGAGTTAAATTGTCTGCAGTTTTGCCTCCAATTGTTCCTCTTATTCCAGAGATTGATTTAATTAATGTCATATTTTTTATTTGTGCAAATATAATTTATTTGAGTTGATGCTCAAATAAATTAAGTGTAAGAAAAAAGCCGTTGCAAATTGCAACGGCTTTTAGAATATTATAAATATTAACTTGTATTAAAAAGAATTATTTCTTTTTATTACCAGCTTCCATTTTCTTTTTTAAGTCTGCAAGACCACCAATATCTCCTAAGGTAGTTTTTTCTGCTTCTGCTGCTTTCTTAACGGCAGCTTTCACATTTCTTTTTTCTTGCTCTTTAAATAAAGATGTATGAGAAACAACAACTCTTCTATATTCTTTAGAAAATTCTAAAACAATAAATTCGATAGTGTCTCCCTTTTCTAACTTAGAACCGTCCTCTTTTTCCAAGAATCTTGTAGGTGCGAATCCTTCTACTCCATCAGCAAAAGTTACAACTGCTCCTTTGTCATTCTTTTCTTTAATTGTTCCTTCGTGTTTAGAACCGATTGCGTAAGTAGCTTCGTGAGCATCCCATGGATTGTCTTGAGTTTGCTTATGACCTAGGTTTAACTTTCTGTTCTCTACATCTAATTCTAATACTTGAACTTCTAGTTTGTCTCCAACAGTTACAAAATCAGATGGATGCTTCACTTTCTTAGTCCAAGATAAATCTGAGATATATACTAAACCATCTATACCTTCTTCTAGTTCAACAAATACACCAAAGTTTGTGTAGTTACGAACAGTACCTGTATGAGTAGAGGCTATTGGGTATTTAGTTGTAATATCTGTCCAAGGATCAGGATGTAATTGCTTAATCCCCAGAGACATTTTTCGATCTTCTCTGTCTAAAGTTAAAATTTGAGCTTCAACTTTATCTCCAACTTTTACGAAATCTTGAGCAGAACGTAAGTGAGTTGACCAAGACATTTCAGAAACGTGAATCAAACCTTCTACACCTTGTTCTACTTCAACAAATGCGCCATAATCAGCTAAAACAACAACTTCTCCTGTTACTTTATCTCCAATTTTTAACTCATTATTTAAAGCTTCCCAAGGGTGAGCTGATAATTGTTTTAATCCTAATTGAATTCTTGATTTATTGTCATCAAAATCTAAAATTACAACATTCAATTTTTGATCCAATTCAACAACTTCATTAGGATGATTGATTCTAGACCAAGATAAATCAGTAATATGAACCAATCCATCTACACCACCTAAATCAACAAAGACTCCATAAGAAGTAATATTTTTAACAATACCTTCTAATACTTGTCCTTTTTCTAATTGACTAATGATTTCTTTTTTCTGTAATTCGATATCAGCTTCAATAAGTGCTTTGTGAGATACAACAACGTTTTTAAATTCATGGTTGATTTTTACAACTTTAAATTCCATTGTTTTCTCAACGTATTGATCATAATCTCTAATAGGCTTTACATCAATTTGAGATCCTGGTAAAAATGCTTCGATTCCGAAAACATCTACAATCATTCCACCTCTTGTTCTACACTTCACAAAACCGTTGACTACTTCGCCTGTTTCATGGGCATTATTTACACGTTCCCATGCTTTAATTACCCTTGCTTTTTTGTGTGATAATACTAACTGACCAGAAGAATCTTCTCTTTTGTCAACTAATACTTCTACTTTATCTCCTTCTGCTAAATCTTGGTTGTAACGAAATTCATTTAAAGAAATAACTCCTTCAGATTTAGAATTGATATCGATAATTGCATCTCTATCAGTAATTCTAATTACAGTCCCTTCTATTACATCTCGTTCGTTAACGAAACCAACAGTTCCTTCTAGCGCTTCTTCAAAACTTTTTAATTTCTCTTCATCAACAGCTTCAATACCTTGTTCGTATTTGTGCCAATTAAAGTTTTCTAAAAATTCTTGAGGGTTTACAGTTTCTTCAACCGTTTCTTGAACTTCAGTAGCTTCTACTTGCTCTTCAGTATTTTTTGTTTCTTCAGACATTTCTGAAAATAATTTTTGTA
The DNA here is from genome assembly GCA_029245665.1 of Polaribacter sp. Lineage (GTDB taxonomy): Bacteria > Bacteroidota > Bacteroidia > Flavobacteriales > Flavobacteriaceae > Polaribacter. The sequence goes on from JAQWOW010000064.1 coordinate 8,481, forward strand.
TCTCATTGTTAATCAGATTTTTAACGATAAAAACGCAAAGAGTTGTTTTTATAATTTGTTTTGTACATTTCCTTTTATAAATCTGTTATCGTAAAAAGGAGTGCAAATCTACAAAAATCATTTGATTATTAAGGTTTTAGAATTAATTAATTATTCCTTTTTTTCTTGATAATCAAAAACTACCTTTGCGTTTCAAAACATTTTTGGTTGATTTGAATGTAAATGGATAAAAAAACAAAAGAATTCGTAAATAAAGGAATCATGCTTCCCTTAATGGAAGAATTTTATACAATCCAGGGAGAAGGTTCTCATACAGGAACTGCTGCTTATTTCATTAGAGTTGGTGGTTGCGATGTTGGCTGTCATTGGTGTGACGTAAAAGAGAGTTGGAATGCAGACTTGCACCCTCCAACACTAGTTGACGACATTGTACAAAATGTAAAAAAACATGCGAACACAGTAGTAATTACTGGTGGTGAACCACTAATGTGGTCTATGGATTATATTACAACATTACTTCAAAAAAATGATATAAAAACTCATATAGAAACTTCTGGAGCCTATTCTTTTTCAGGGGAATGGGATTGGTTTTGTCTATCTCCAAAGAAAACAAAGCTTCCATTAGATGAAGTATATCCGCATGCAGATGAACTAAAAATGATCATTCACAATAAAAATGATTTTGATTTTGCTGAGCAAGAAGCTGCTAAAGTGAATGAGAATTGTCAACTTTTTCTGCAACCGGAATGGAGTAAAAAAGAAAAAATGACAGAAGAAATTGTCAACTACGTAATGAAAAATCCGAAATGGAAAATTTCTCTACAAACTCACAAGTTTTTAAATATTCCTTAATAAAAAAGACTATTAAATAGGAGTCGCTTACCAAATTAACTTCTCGTTTTTTTGTTGCTAAGAAAAGCTTAAATAAGAGTTCAATCTGGTATTTACAAAGACAATATTTTTATTTTTCGTGAATAGCATTCTCTACTAAAACACATATTTTTTTAAATTGTTCGTTTATTCCCATATCAGAATTATCAAACTCAATAGCATTATTTGCTTTCATTAAGGGAGAATCATCTCTTGTAGAATCGATTCTATCTCTTTCTTGAACATTAAAAAGAATTTCCTCAAAACGAACAGTATCTCCTTTATCTATCAATTCCCTGTAACGTCTTTTTGCTCTTTTATCTGCAGAAGCAGTCATGAATAATTTCAACTCAGCATTCGGAAAAACAACAGTCCCAATGTCTCTTCCATCCATAACAAGACCTTTTTCTTGCCCCATTATTTGTTGCTCAGTAACTAACTTTTTTCTGACTTCAGAAATAGCTGAAACTTTACTAACTAGCTGAGAGATTTCCAAAGATCTAATTTGGTTTTCTACATTCTTATTATTCAAGTAAATTTCTGAGAAACCTAGATCAATATTGGATTTAAAAAAAAGTGAGATATTTTTAAGATTAGAAATAAGTTCTTTTGTTTTCAAAAAATCTTTTCCAACAAGATCATTTTCTTTTGCAAATAATGTAACAGCTCTATACATCGCACCAGAATCAACGTATATATAACCATACTTTTTTGCTATTAATTTAGCAATTGTACTTTTACCCGTGGATGAAAATCCATCTATTGCAATAATTATATTTTTCATTTCTACCTTGTACTATCTAAATTTATTAATAAACTAAATGTACTCGCATTAGCTGCTGAATGATATTTAGAATATGCATAATTTAGTTTGAACTTTTTCATTTTAATTCCAAATCCAAAAGAAAAACCACCAAATGTTCTAACTTCTTGAAGTTTCAACTCTGCTGCTCTTCTAAAATTATAACCTAATCGTAAATTAATTGCTCTTTTAGGAAATAACTCAGCACCAATTATAAAATGCCTAAAAGTGTTTTTTATAAAATTAATATTTCCTTCTGAAACATTTCCTTCTAAGTCTGTTGTCCTTTCTGAAGGATTGGCTACAGAAATATTCCATTTTTGTATATTATCAATGGTAGCATACCATTTTAAGGGAACATGCTCCAATAAATAAGAACCACCAAGTGCTAACTTGAAAGGAGTTTGTTCTTTCTCTCCATTAAATGTTTGAATTTGTGTACCAATATTTCTAGCAACCAACGTAATTGTATAACTTTTATAGGGATTGTTATATAGAAGAGCAATATCGGTAGAAATACCAATGGATGAAAAATTAGATATTGTAGCATTTATAAATCTAACATTAGAACCAATAAAAAAATTTGTTTTTGGTATATTTAATGCATATCCAATTGAAACAGCTATATCACTGGCACCAAAATTTCCTGTCTCATTTCCTTGCTCATCAGAACCAATTAAAGTACCATAATCTAAATATTTTATACTTCCGTGAATAACTCCAAATCTCCTGGTAATTAATTTTGAATAGGACAAAGATCCTATATTTATCCCTGCTAAATAACTTGTATAATTAACAGATAATTTATTATCTAAATCTTCATTTATAACAGACGGATTCCATATTGGTTGGTTTACATCATCGAGCAAAGTCAATACCTCCCCTCCAAGTGCAACTTGTCTGGCAGATGAAGATAAATTTAAAAACTGATATATCTGCTCGCCACCAACTTGCCCTTTTATAGAACAGATGGAAAAGATGAAAAAAAAAGTAATTATTTTTTTAAAATTCACTTATATACATCGATTAAAATTATAACGAAAATAAACTATATTATTGCAATATTCACTAGATTTCTGACATAAAAAAACCTCATATTGTTAGATATGAGGTTTGTGTTACTGATTTGAGTCAGTATAAAGAAAGGCGGCGACCTACTCTCCCACATAAATGCAGTACCATCGGCGCTATTGGGCTTAACTTCTCTGTTCGAGATGGGAAGAGGTGAGCCCCAATGCTATAACCACCCTAAAATTTTCAGTTAAATTTCTT
>JAQWOW010000092.1 GCA_029245665.1 Polaribacter sp.
AAACTCTGGATTGGATACCACATGAAACTTCACAGCAGTATTTCTTTTGTCTAATTCTTGCTGAATTACAGCCTTTACTTTGTCTGCTGTACCAATGGGAACTGTAGATTTATCAACCACTACGATTTCTTTGTTCATGGAGGCTCCAATGGACTTTGCAACGGCTAAAACATACTGCAAATCTGCAGAACCATCATCTCCCATGGGAGTACCAACTGCAATAAAAACTATTTTTGCATTTGAGATAGCCTCAGATAAATTTGTAGTAAAATCTATATTTTTATTGGTGACATTTTTTAAAACCAATGCCTCCAAGCCTGGCTCAAAAATTGGGATAATTCCCTTTTTTAATTTTTCTATTTTTACAGGATCAATATCAACACAGGTAACATGGTTTCCCATTTCAGCAAAACAAGTTCCTGAAACTAAGCCAACATAGCCAGAACCTACAACCGCTATATTCATAAATTATTTATCTTTGAATTTTAAATTTTCTTTTTCTTGAACTTCTTTTCTTAATCCACTACTAGAAAATCGATGCTCTCTTTTGTTAAAGTACAAATCAATCCCTTTTTCTTCACAATACTCTCTTCCGGTAAATGACTTACTGGCATATTCGTCTCCTATGATACGAACATCTATTTTAAAAGATCTTAAAACATCTTCTAAATCTTGTTCCGTTGCATAGGGCACAATTTCATCTACAAACTTACAAGCCTTTAATTGAATGTATCGCTCGACAACAGTTTGTACAGGCCTGTTTTTTTCTGGTCGATCCAAAGTAGGGTCTGTTTGCAAACCACAAATTAAATAATCACATTCACGCTTTGCATCTTCTAACATTTTAACGTGCCCTGCGTGAAATAAATCAAATGCACTAAAAGTAATTCCTATTTTCATTATTTTATTAATTTATTATTTTTTTAGCAACCAAGAGGAAGACTGTATTTTATCACCCAAGCCATCGATCAATTCAATCCCTAATTCATTACAGATGGGTGCTTCAGGAATTGAGTTATTATCCTGGTCTCCACCGTTTGCAAAAGCTAATTGATATTCTTTTCCAAAAGTTTCAAAAATACTACGGATAGTTTCGCATACCGTTCTGTCTTTATCAACAGAAATGATAGCTTTGTCGACTACTTTGATATTCTGAACAATAAATAAACGTTCTGCTTCTTTCTGAAATTCTTTTGAACCTTTCAATGCTCTTTGAAAATCACTATTTACGATTACAAATAATTGATCTGCTAGATGTTTGGCATTGATAAAATACTCTAGATGTCCTTTGTGGATTGGATTGAAATACCCAGACACAATGATTCCTTTTTTTTTCATTTTTAATGCAAATATATATTAATTATTTAAAAGACAAAAGGATGTTTTAAACCTTTGTTACTGATTGTTAAGTTCCTTATGTCATGAACTATATGTATGGATTTCTCAGAGTCCTTGAGTCCAAAACCTTTCCCTTTCAATATTTGCTCATAACTCTTGGTGTGTAAATCTGTAAAACCAGCACTAAACTCAAGCTCCTGATTGTCTATCGTGATTGACCTGAAGGTTCTTTGTCCTTTTTCTTTGATCTCTGCAGGTAAATCATTTTCATTTATTGATAAAAACCATCGAACTCTTGCATTTTGAAACTCTAAATATCCTGCTGCTTTGTCTTTTTCTCTGAGGTGAACCGTATTCTCTTGAACCTCTCCAAAAATCCACGAAAGCATGTCGTAAAAGTGGACTCCAATATTCGTGGCTATTCCTCCTGATTTGCTGGCATCTCCTTTCCAAGAAACATCATACCATTTTCCTCTTGAAGTGATATAGGTTAAATCTACCTCGTATTTTTCATTTTTAAACTCCGCAGTTACTTTATTTTTTAAAGCAATGATACTTGGGTGCAACCTTAGCTGTAAAATTGTATTTATTTTTCGGCCAGATTCTTTTTGAATATCCATCAAAGCCTCAATATTCCATGGGTTTAAAACCAACGGTTTTTCGCAGATTGCATCCGCACCTCTTCTAAGAGCCATTCTAATATGTGAATCGTGCAAATAATTTGGTGTACAAATACTTACGTAATCTAATGGTATTCCTGCTCTTTTTAACTTTTCTATGTGACGATCGAAACGCTCAAATTCAACAAAAAAGTCTGCATTTGGAAAATAACTATCCATCATACCAACGCTATCAAATTTATCTAAAGCAGCAATTAATTGATTGTCTGTTTCTTTAATTGCCTTTAAGTGTCTTGGAGCAATGTATCCGGCAGCTCCTATTAATGCGAAATTTTTCATTTTCTTAAAGTGTTTTATCTACCTGGTTGGAATTTAAAATATTCTTTACGTCATATAGAATAGAATTCTCTTTTCTTAATACGGCATAATTTAGTTCTTTAAATTCGTTATGTGCTACTGTCACTATAATGGCATCGAATTTTTCAATAGGTAATGATCTTGTAGATTTTAAACCATACTCATGTTTTACCTCTTCTTCATTGGCCCAAGGATCATAAATCGTTACTTTGATATTGTATTGCTCCAATGCAGAAATGACATCAACGGCTTTTGTATTTCTAACATCAGGACAGTTTTCCTTAAAGGTAATTCCCAAGACTAAAACTTCAGCTCCTTTTATTTTAATGTCTTTTTGAATCATTAATTTCACAACCTGACTGGTTACATACGCTCCCATTCCGTCATTTAGTCTTCTTCCTGCTAAAATAATTTCTGGATTGTAACCATATTCTTGTGCTTTTTGTGCTAAATAATAGGGATCGACCCCAATACAATGTCCTCCAACCAAACCTGGTTTGAATGGAAGAAAGTTCCATTTAGTCCCAGCCGCTTCCAAAACATCATGCGTATTGATGTCCATTAAATTAAAAATCTTAGCGAGCTCATTCACAAAGGCAATGTTTATATCACGTTGAGAATTCTCTATCACCTTTGAAGCTTCTGCTACTTTAATAGTGGGCGCCAAATGTGTTCCCGCATCGATAACAGATTTGTACAAATCGTCTACTTTTTTACCAATTTCTGGTGTTGATCCTGAAGTAACTTTTAATATTTTTTCTACGGTGTGTTCTTTATCTCCTGGATTAATTCTCTCCGGAGAATAGCCTGCGTAAAAGTCTTTGTTAAATTTTAAACCCGATACTTTTTCCAACACAGGAATACATTCTTCTTCTGTGGCTCCAGGATAAACAGTCGATTCATAAACAACTACATCTCCTTTTTTCAGAACACTTCCAACCGTTTCACTTGCTTTTATCAATGGAGTTAATTCTGGCCTGTTATTCTTATCTACAGGCGTAGGAACAGTAATTATGTAA
>JAQWOW010000123.1 GCA_029245665.1 Polaribacter sp.
CCTCTCGAAAAATTTCCTCTATTTGGCATAAAGTTTACTTCAGAATCAAAATTTGTGTGCAACTGATTTATAGTTTGATATATTTCGCCTAAATGTTGATGATTAAAAGCTTTGTAATGAGAAAAATTATTGTCTCTCCAAGTAAAATGTGTTGTGGCAGACAAGGAAGTCCCTGCACCAGTTGCACCAGTCACTGCATTTATATGAATATCATTAGATAATAATTTGTGAGCAGCCAGTGGTAAAATAGCTAATTGTAAAGCAGTAGCAAAGCAACCTGGATTCGCAATATATTGTGCTTCTTTAATTTTTTCTTTCTGTAATTCTGGTAATCCATATACAAATTCTTTTTGGTCGAAATTTTTATCAGCAAGAAGTCTAAAATCATTACTTAAATCAATAATTTTAGTATTTGTCGAAAACTGATTATTTTCTAAAAAAGAAGTTGAGTTTCCATGTCCTAAACATAAAAATAGGAGATCAATTTCAGTATTAATTTTATCTGTAAAACTTATTTCAGTCGAACCAATTAAATCTTGATGTATTTTATGCAATTTGTTGCCAGCATTAGAAGTACTATACACAAAATTGATAGTTGTTTCAGGATGATGTAGTAACAATCTTATCAATTCTCCTGCTGTATAGCCAGCACCGCCTATAATTCCTACTTCTAACATATTTAAGAATTTATTTGTTGATAAATTTTATTTTGATTTCCTAAAATCTTAATGAAGCCTTTGGCATCGTCTGCTGACCAAGCCTTGTTTTCTTCACCATAAGTACTAAATTTACTAGACATTAAATCGTGTTCAGAGATAATTCCGTCTAAAGAAAAATGATACGGTTTTAAAGAAACCACAACATTACCAGAAACCATTTTTTGAGAACTTTGTAAAAAAGCTTCAGTATCTCTCATTACAGGATCTAAATATTGACCTTCATGTAAATGCATTCCATAGAAACTGGATAAATATTCTTTGTGTTGCAATTGCCATTTTGTCAATGTATGTTTTTCTAACAAGTGATGCGCCTTTACTGTGATTAAGGCAGCAGCAGCTTCAAATCCAACTCTTCCTTTAGTACCAACTATCGTATCCCCAACATGGATGTCTCTTCCAATTGCGAATTCAGAAGCTATGTTGTTTAATTTTTCAATATTTATTTCTGGTAAATTTTCCTCTCCGTTTAAAGCAATAAACTCTCCATTTTTGAAAGTTAGTGTAACTTTTTCTTCCCCATCTTTTTTTAATTGAGAAGGATAAGCCTCACTTGGCAATGGTTTTTCAGAATTTAAAGTCTCAACGCCTCCAACACTTGTTCCCCAAAGCCCTTTGTTAACAGAGTATTTTGATTTTTCCCAAGACATGTCAATTCCCTCTGATTTTAAATAATCTATTTCTTCTTGTCTTGTTAGTTTTTGATCTCTAATGGGTGTAATAATATTGATTCCTGGAGCCAAAGTTTGAAAAATCATATCAAATCGTACTTGATCATTTCCAGCACCTGTACTTCCATGAGCAATATATTCAGCACCAATACTTTTTGCATATTCTACAATTTCAATGGCTTGTATAATTCTTTCTGCACTGACAGAAAGTGGGTACGTATTATTTTTTAATACATTTCCAAAAATTAAATACTTAACTACTTTGTTGTAAAATGTGCTTACTGCATCAATATTTTTATAAGTAGAAACGCCCATTTTATAAGCATTACTTTCTATGTGATTGATTTCTTCTTTTGTAAAACCACCGGTATTCACACTTACTGCATGAACATCATATACTTTTGATAAACTAACAGCACAAAAAGAGGTATCCAAACCACCACTGTATGCGATTACTAATTTTTTCATTTTATTTTATTTCTTCAGGTTATTTATTTTAATTGTCTTATTTCCGATTCAAAACTAGAATTAACAAAATATTTGTAACTTAATTCATCTCTTAATTTTCCAATTTTTTCAAGTTCTTCTATCAATATTTTAGACATTTCGGAAAGCGTAATATGAGTCATTCCTAATAGTTCATTATAATGATGTACCTTAGATGTTTGCGCAATCGAAATAAGAAAGTCGTTTGTATATAACTCTGTCATTTTAGACATTAATAACAGTCCAAGATTATAATTACGATAATTTCGATCTACCCACAAAGAGGAGCGCTCATAGACAGAATGTCCTTTTACGTGGTGCTCATGAGCAAAAATATGTCCAATGACCTTTTCTTCTTTTTTTATTAAAAAGCAGCCATTTTTTAACCGTCTTTTTAACAAAGCTATGCTAACAAAATAAAGAGTAGGCAGTGCTTTCGATCTTTCAGAGATAATTGCTAGTAATTCCTCTGGTAGCTTATAAACAAGTTCAATTTCTATACCTTCGGTATCGCAATAGGTTTTGGCGTTGTCAATGATACTTTTAATACCTGTATTCACTATGGTTTCCATTATTTTTGATGCCTTTTTTTTACGACATTTTTTAATTTTATTCAAAGCTTCCATCCAAGCTTTAATTTTACATTGATTAAATGATTTAAGTACCTATTTAAAGAATAGAGACTAAATTTTTATTTTAATAATAACGGATACATGAAAGTGAATACTTTCTTAAACAGAACAAATCCCTAGGGACGAGTTTTAGGAAAACGCTGAGTGGTTGTTTTAGTATTTTTTACCAAAACAAAAGAGATAAAAGATATGTTGTTTCCTGTTTTCACTGAATAACTACATTTGCTATTAACTCTAAATCGTCGGCGAAAGCCCCTTTCGTTAATATTAGCCGCAAAACTACAATTTATTATGAATTAAACAATGATTAAATATCAAAAATAGAAGGTTATTGAAGAGGGAAATGAAAACAAGTGTCAATTTATGTTAGCATATTTAATTTAAAAAATAGCATATTCGCTTTAAATATTCCTATTTTAGTGTTGTTTTACCTCTAAATTACAATTGATTTTTTTAAAAATAACAAGCCAATATCTAAATGATTCATTTATGATTTAACCTTACTTCGTTTGTAAGATTTTTTACTCACTCTATTTATTTTAAAACTAAATCTTCAAATAATTTCACATCCACTAAACTTTGATTATTTTTATCCAAATTTAAGGAGCTGTTTTAGAAATAGTAATTTTTTAATGAAACGTATTAAAATTAAGTAAAATGATTAAAAAGAACCTCTTATCAATAATAGTAGTCATGTTTTTACTATTTACAATTTGCTGTACTAATAATAGTAAATTTAAAATCGCAAAAGGAAAGGTTGGTAATATTACAATGAAAACTACTATTCAGGAATTAAACACCATTTTTAAGAACGATTCTATTGTAAAGAATTTAAGTGAAGGAGCTCAGGGAAATAACTATTTTCAAGAAGATGATGAATATTTTATTTTTGAAAAAGGAGGCAAATTATTGTTAACAATTCTGCCAAACGAACAATTAGATTCAACTTCTACGATAAAGAGTATTGAAATTCATGATGAGCGATTTAAAACAGTGACGGGTTTGAACATAAATTCAAGTTTTTCTGAAATTAATCTCAACAATAGTATCAATAAAATAGAGCGAACTTTTTCTTCTGCGATGTTATTTTTAGACGATTTAAACACCACAATTACAATAGATAATGATGAACTAGGGCTCAAGGAATTTAGTTCCCAAAAAGTTACCAAAGAGCAAATTCCAGATTTGGCCAAAATGAAAACATTTATAGTTTGGTTTAATTAAAGATTCTTTACTTAAAAAATAGCTCAATTTCGATCGTTGACTCCAACTAATTTTCAATGAATAAAAAATATACCATTCAAAACTCTCCATTTATTGTTCCAACAACAGATGGTAAATTAATTGAAGAACATTTCGGAAATGCAACTGATGGTAATTCAAAAATAAGTATCGCTCATATGATTGCCCCTTCTGGTTGGAATGAGCCTTTTCAAACCCCAGAATTTGACGAATATACATATATCATTAAAGGAAAAAAGCAATTCATTATTGATGGAGAAACAGTTGTTTTACAATCAGGGCAATCCATTAAAATTGAAAAAAATACAAGAGTTCAATATTCAAATCCTTTCAAAGAACAATGTGAGTATATTGCAATTTGCTTGCCAGCCTTTTCAATGGATTTGGTAAATAGGGAAGAGGATTAAACTTTTTTTCTTGTGAGATAAAAAGGCAAATACAACAATAAAAAATAAGGAATTACGATCAACTCAACTATAAAAACATATTGAGGCCATTCTCCAAAAACATCTAATAAGGTTGCTACATTTGGTTTTCTGTTCGTGTAAAAATAATTTGATCCTAAAAAATAATTCAAAACAAACATTAAAATCATATAGATTTGCATTCCTAAAAATGATTTACCAACACTTTTTAAAGTAGGTCTCATTTTATATACAAACGTAGCATACATCATAAAAAATACCAATCCTCCATGCACAAACCAATATCTAAAAAAGGGAAAGTTAAGATAGTTGTATTCATCGGGAGTAATTAACGATTGTGAGGTTCCTGCTATGATTAAGAAGAACAAAATTTCGTAGTATAAAAACTTTCTTGTGGTTGATAATATTGGAATAATTAGTGCCAAAAAACTACATAAATGAAATGGTAAGTCTTCTTGATAGTTAAAACTTCCCATATATAATTTTAGAGATGTTCCAAAAATAACAGTTAGGGAAATTGAAAAAGCGACAATATTACCAATCTTTATTTGAGTGCTTTTCTTTTGCTTTCTTGTCCACAAAATTATCGAACTACCTATAAGTAAAATAAGAAAAATCACCCATAAATGCTGTGAGGTATATGGTGTAAAATTACTATTTTCTTTTAGAAAAAAATCAGTCAAAATATTATATTATATTAATTCACTTTGAGATAGCTTAATTATTAGGAATTTGATCTTTGACAGGCTAACAAAGTATTTTTTAGCAACATTGCAATTGTCATTGGTCCGACACCCCCTGGAACAGGAGTTATAAATTCAGATTTTTTAGATACTTCCTCAAACGCAACATCACCCACAAGTCTAAATCCGTTCTTTTTACTAGCATCTGCTAAACGAGTAATTCCCACATCTATAACAGTAACATTCTCTTTTACCATGTCAGCTTTTAAAAACTCAGGAATACCAATTGCTGCTATAATAATATCTGCTTTTAATGTAAATTCCTTTAGATTTTTAGTTCTACTATGACACATGGTTACCGTTGCATTACCAACGGTTCTTTTCTGAGACAATAGTATGCTCATTGGGCTACCAACAATGTGACTTCTACCGAGAACAACGACATGTTTTCCGGAAGTTTCAACCTTGTATCGCTCTAACAATTCTAATATACCAAATGGAGTTGCAGAGATAAAAGTTGGTAAATTTAAAGCCATTTTACCAACATTAGTTGGATGAAATCCATCGACATCTTTGTTTGGGTCTACTGCCATTAGAATCTTTTGCTCATCGATGTGTTTTGGCAATGGTAATTGTACGATAAAACCATCGATGTCTTTATCAACATTTAAAGTAGAAATTTCATTCAATAATTCTTCTTCAGAAGTGTCTTCCGCTAATCTAATTAGAGTAGAATCAAACCCAACACGTTCACAAGCTTTTACTTTCGCATTAACATAGGTGATACTTGCTCCATTATTACCAAC
>JAQWOW010000128.1 GCA_029245665.1 Polaribacter sp.
TTTAGGGAAAATGATTTTTTCTGGTGAAGAGGCTTTAAAGAAAAGTAATGTGCTTTCTGGAGGAGAAAAAGTACGTTGCATGCTCTCTAGAATGATGATGAAGAGAGCAAATATTTTAGTGTTAGATGAGCCAACAAATCATCTAGATTTAGAGTCTATACAAGCATTAAATAATTCATTAATTAACTTTAAAGGTACGATTTTGTTCACAACCCATGATCATGAATTTGCTCAAACTGTTGCCAATAGAATAATAGAGTTAACACCAAAAGGAGTCATTGATAGACATACTTCTTTTGATGAGTATTTGTCAGATCCTAAAATTAAAGAATTGCGCGATAAAATGTACTCTTAAAACAAACTAAAAGGAAGCTTTTTAGCTTCCTTTTAGTTTACACAGTTTTTTATTTTCTTGGCAAAGGACTTATTATTTTTACATCAGAAAAAGAAATTGCACCTCTAACAACACCATCAATGGTCTTTTTTAAAGCTTCAATCAATTGCATTTTTAATTGTGATTTGTGGTAAATTAAACTGACCTCTCTTGCGGGAGTCGGGTCTGTAAATTCTCGTAGATGATTTTTATCTATGTCATTCAAATCTAGGGTGTGAAGATACGGCAGTAGGGTCATGCCCAAGCCCTCTTTAGACAGTTTAATTAAAGTATCAAAACTTCCACTTGCTAATTGAAAACCCATTTTATTGTCAATTTTATGAGTTCTACACAAATTTATAACACTGTCTTTAAAACAATGTCCGTCTTCTAAGAGTAAAATATCTTCCATTTCTAACTCTTCAGAAGTGATTTTTTTCTGGTTATATAGCCTGTGGTTTTCAGGAATTAATCCAACAAAAGGTTCATAGTATAAAGGTCTTTCTATAATGGCTTCATTTTCTAATGGAGTTGCTGCAAGCGCAGCATCTATATGACTATCAGATAATTTACGTATAATTTCTTCAGTGGTTAATTCTTCTATAATTAATTTTACCTTTGGATACTTTTTTGTGAAATTTTGTAAAAACATTGGCAATAGGGTAGGCATGACTGTCGGTATTATTCCCAATGTAAACTCACCTCCAACAAATCCTTTTTGTTGATGTACGATATCTAAAATTCGATTGCTTTCATTTACAATAACTTTCGCCTGATTTACTATCTTTTGTCCAATTACTGTAAGTTCAATAGGTTTCTTAGAACGATTGAATATCTTGACATTCAGTTCGTCTTCTAACTTTTGTATTTGCATACTCAAAGTAGGTTGAGTTACAAAACTATATTCTGCCGCTATCGTGAAATTTTGATGTTCTGCAACGGATAAAACATATTTTAATTGGGTAATTGTCATTTGAAATAAGAATTTTTGATAAATATATTAAAACTATCAATTAATACTATCGTTTATTTTCTTAAATGTTTAACAATTTTTTTGAACAGTTTCAAATAATGAAATACAAGTCCGATACGAATCAGAAGACTTGTGAGTATGGTGTATTGGAGATTTCAACAACTTTTTGCAAATAGATAAAGAAGCTTATGATAATTTAAGGGATAAATATTTTTATAAGATGTATGAAAAACCAATTTCATATCCTAAAATATTAAATCCACTATTTGGTAATTTAAAGTTTAAATTAGAAACATGCCCTACATTGCCGCCAACATATAAAAAAGTTTTAACGGAAGTTTGATAAGAAAAACCGAATGCTCCATTTTCTATAAAAGTAAATCCTTTTGCGAGTCTTTCTGTTCTTTTATTGATACTAGCAACTCCTAATCCAATGGATGCTTGAATTTTTAATTTTTGAATGATTCTTCTTTG
>JAQWOW010000136.1 GCA_029245665.1 Polaribacter sp.
TGGAACCAAAATTATCGGTAACATGGCGATCGCTATGGGTAATTATTTCTTTACCCCAACAGAAGGTGGTGATGATGTAAAGGTTGAGTATTCTTTTAGCTATACTAAAAACGACAAAGGGGAACTAAAAATTATCCTTCACGGTTCACATTTACCATATTCACCGGCTTAGTACCAATTTCTATTTTTTACTTAGGGGTCATATTAACATATGACCCCTAAGATATCATTCAAAAACAATTCAATTTTTTTTAAGAATAAATACAATTGATGATGAAAAAAGTTTTAAGTATACTCGTCTTTACATTCTTTTTTTTAAACGTTCAGGGTCAAGAAAATGGCCCAGGAAATTGGCTCATTTATATTGGTAGTAAGCAGTTGAATTCAAAATGGAACCTACACCATGAAGTCCAATACAGAAATTACAATACCTTAGGCGACTTAGAACAATTACTACTTCGAACTGGTCTTGGATATCAACTAAGTTCAAGAAGTAATTTCCTGTTAGGATATGGATACATTAATTCTGAAAATTTTATAGGAAATGTCAACGATCAAATAACTATAGAAGAGCATAGAATTTTTCAACAATTCATAACCAAACAAAATATTGGCCAAGTAAGTTTACAGCATCGATATCGGTTTGAACAACGATTTATAAAAAGTGATTTCAAAACAAGGTTTCGTTACTTTTTGGGCATGAATATCCCTTTCAAAAATTCTAAATATTACCTTTCTGCTTACAATGAAGTTTTCTTGAATGGAGAATCGAATGTATTTGACAGAAATCGAATTTATGGAGGATTGGGTTATCAAATTGGTACGGGGGTCAAACTTGAGCTCGGTTATATGAATCAAGTTTTCGAAACCACTAGTCGAGATCAAATCAATATTATAACCTTTGTAAACTTCTAAGGATATATGATCTAAAAGCCAATGAAAATTCATTGGCTTTTTTTACCAACTTAGATCTTACCTTCATTAGGTATTATCCAAAAGAATATTTTGACTTAGCATTATTAAAGCCTATTCAATCTGTTGTATGATCTGCAACTTTAAACTGTAAGCTTTTGTAGTTTGTAACACCATAATAGAAAAAGAAAACCTTCTTAACTAAAAACTTTATTTAGTTTCTTTCTTGTCTATTTTTTTTCCTTTTCTCCATTTATAATGGACGGGAAAATAGTGGGAGCTATCTTTTTTACAGGACTGTATAAAATTGATTCTTCTAGTGTTTGTTTTTCTATAAAAGGAATAGTGTCATTCATCTTTCCAAAAAAAATAAAAACAACACTTAAAATTAACCCTATTTTTAAAACACCAAAAACACCTCCTAATATTTTATTGATAATTCCAAGAGATGCAAAATTAGCAATTTTAGTCAATGCTTTCCCTAGAAGAGAAATCACTACAATAATTACGATAAAAGTAATGGCAAAAGCAGCTAATGAAATGTATTCTGTATTCCAAGTTACATATTCTTTTAAAAAATTGGAAATGAGGTAAGAAAAATGAATCGCTCCGTAAACACCTCCGATTAATGCGGCCAAAGATGCCACCTCAACAAATAAGCCTTTTACCAGTCCTCTTACAAAACCGAAAAGCAGTAAAGCCGTTATAATAATATCAAAAATATTCATGAAACTAATTTTTTCAAACCTACATATTTTTTTTCACAATATTAAATTGTCAATTGTATCTTTACATTATTAAAATAATCACTATGCGAAAAATTAGCTCCCTAAAAGAAAAATGGGAAGTATTAGTTGCCAAATTAACTCATCAATTTGCAGAAGGAGATGAATTAAATATGGATGGAATCATCTATTTAATAGGGGTTCAAGAATTAGGACAAAGCCATCGAGAATTTAAAAAAGACGAAAAAGTAAACTTAATGCATATTGCAATCTGTAAACTTTTAGAACCCTACGGATATTACGAGTTTGATTATTTTGATACTGATCATTGGCCACACTACAAAATTCTCACCGAACTTCCCAGCTTAAAGCCTGGAGAACAAACGGTGCTCATGAAAGAAGCAATTATTAATTATTTTGAAGACATTTCTTATTTTGAATAATCTAAGTAACCCTTAATTTTCTAATCATTTTTGAGAACAACATAGGGCACCATCGTTTCACATATACTCCTAACTTTTCTTTTGTACCAGCAATATAAACTTCTTCTTTTTTATTTTTAATCACTTTTGCCATCAATTTCGCAAAACGTTTAGGGGAAATTCCGTTGGCGGTTGCCACATCCATTTTTTCTTGGGGAGTACCATTTCCTGTTAATGCATTCAAGGAAATATTGGTATTAACAAAGCCAGGGCACACCAGTGTTACTGCAATATTATTTTTATGATTCTCTGCGCGCAAACTATCAAAAAAACCGTGTAAGGCGTGTTTGCTTGCGGCGTAGGATGAGCGCAAAGGTGTTCCAATCTTACCAACAATACTTGTAGTTACAACAAATTGTCCCTTTTTATTTTTTATAAAATAAGGCAATAACGCTTTCGTCAAAGCAACAGTGCCCAAATAATTAATTTCCATAATGCGTTTGTCTACAGAAACTTGGGTATCTTCAACAAGAGAGCGCTGACTGATTCCGCCATTATTTACTAATATGTCAATTCTATCAAAATAAGTAATGGCCTCATCAACCTTTGGTTGTAAATGTTCATAATCTTCTAAATCTAAGGTAATAATTTTAACTTCTGAGGGGTTTTTACATTCATTTTTCACCAACTCTAACCCTTCTTTTTTTCTTGATGAAAGAATTAATCTTGCATTTTGATAGGACAATTCTATTGCTAAGGCTTTTCCAATTCCGGATGAAGCGCCAGTAATCCAAACAACTTTATTCGTATAACTCATCGTTTAATTTTTTTTAACATCTCTTTTTGAGAGAGAAATATTACTTTTGGAATACTTGTTTATAATTTAACAAGGAAAAAATAATCTTTGAAAATGAAAAATATACTCGCTTTTATCTTATTAATTTCTCCTTTTATTCATGCACAATATACAATTAATGGCACGATGAATCCAGCAACAGAGAGTGAATGGGTAATATTATATAAAATAGAAGGCACAAAACAACTATTTATTCAAAATTCAGAAATTAAAGTAACTGAAACTACTGTTCAAGGAGAAAAACAAAAATTAGGAAATTTTAATTTTACAATGCCCAAAGATTCAAAAACAGGCTCCTATAGAATTACATATTCTTTAAATAATAAAGGATATGTCGATTTCATTTTTAATAGAGAAGATGTCCGTTTTAATTTTCATCCAGATTTCCCAAACGAGTCAGTAACTTTTTTAACTTCTAGGGAAAATATTTTGTACAAAAAATATATAGATGAAATTTCTAAAGAACAAGAAGTTTTAGATTCTATTCAAGTCCGTGTGCTACAAAACCCGGGTTTAAATTTAAAAATTGCCTATACATCTAGTTTAAATAAAATAAATACTGTTCAAGAAAAATATATAAAAGCCACTAAAGAAATGTATATTTTGCCTTTTGTAGAAGCTTCCTCTAGAAAAAATCCTTCAGAAATTATAGCCGCTCCTAAAAAGTATATGTCTTACATGGTTGATACTTTTTTTGACAATATCGATTTTAATAATAAAACACTTTTAAATTCTTCTTTTTTAATTGATCGAATAACAGATTATGTTTTTTTTATTAATTATTCTGATGATACAGCTACTCAACAAAAACTTCTAAAAGAGTCTATTGATAAAGTGCTGTCTAAAGTTGAAAATAATTTCTTTAAAAAAGAGGTTATTCTGTTTTTAATTACTCAGTTTGAGGGATCTATGAACTTAGAGTTAATAGACTATTTATTCAGAAACCATTACAATGCATTGCCTTTACATGTTCAAGATAAGAAATTTAAGGAAGAAAAAATGGGCTTGTTTGCCACTGAAGTAGGAAGAAATGCCCCGAATTTTTCTTGGATAGAAAAAGGAGAAAGGCAATCGCTATCAAAATTAAATGAAGGATTGTATTATGTGTTGCTTTTCTGGAGCACAGAGTGTTCTCACTGTTTGCGAGAAATTCCTCAATTACACGAGTTTTTAAAAGAAAATAAAAAAATTACCGTGATTGCCTTTTCTCTGGAAAAGAATGATTTTAGTTGGAAAAATTACAAGAAAAAATTACCGAATTGGCACCATGTTTTGGGCTTAAAAAAATGGCAAAATAAAATAGTAAACACCTATAATATAAATGCAACACCAACTTATTTTGTTTTAGATTCTACTAAAAAAATCATAGGAAAACCGAATGAACTAAAAGAGCTAAAATCCTTTATAAAGAAGCTTTAAAAAATTTTTTCCTAATTGTATTGTTAATTAATCTTTGTATATTGAAGACCTAAAAAAAAATTCATGAACACTAAAAAATTAGTATTGCTCTGTACAATACTTGTCACCTCCTGTAATATTTCTTATTTAGACAATGAGGTTGATGTGAAATGGTCTGGAGACCTTAACATGCCGATTGGTCAAATCAACTACACCCTCACAGATTTATTCCAAGAATTGGATATAAATGATATCAACGAAGATACAGCGGGAAATTTATCTTTTAATTACATAGAATCAATCTCTGGGAGTGAAAACACGAACTATGACGTTGTCATCGAGGACATTTCAACTTTTGTAGAAATTAAATCCCCTTTAACCCCTGCTGTTTTCGATGCAGCAGGAGTTAGCTCTCCTCATACGATTGTAGCTTCTGAAATAGCACCTGGAATTCCTAACCCACTACTTGGGCCGCAAAATGTTAGTGAACAAAAAATACAAAAACTTGAGTTGAGTAAAAATCTCACAGGAGCTTCTTTCAATGGTGGGGAATTGACTCTTAATATTGTTTCAACATTTTCCGTAGATGTTAATATAACGATAGAAATTCCCTCTCTAACATCAAAGTCGGAAGGAATAACTTACCAAATATCCCAAATAGTTAAAAACACTGGAGCGCAACTAAAAATTCCACTAGAAAATTATAATGTTGATTTCACTCATAATGGTAGTAATTTTGAACAAGCTACAAATAACATCGTGATTGATTTTACAGTAGATTTTGATTTTAAACTGGGAGATACTGTAAAAGATGATGACAAAATTTCTCTTTCAGCCAATTTAACCGGCGCGGAAACAGAGGTGATTTATGGTGATTTTAAGCAGGAAAGCTTTTCTTTTTCATCACAATCATTTCCTATCGACTTTTTTGATAATTTTGGACAAGGAAACGTTAGATTTGCCAACCCTGAAATGAAAATTAAAGCCACAAATGGCTATGGTTTCCCTGTCGGTATTAATCTTTCAAATATTAAGGCAAAAAATAAAACAAGTTCTTTAAACTTGAGATATGATGGAGATCAAAATCAAGAAAACACGATTATTATTGATGGAATAGAAACCTACTCCTCATCCGCAACTCCTGTAATCACCGAAATCATAATTGACAAAACCAATTCTAATTTTTCAGATTTAGTATCTCTAAAACCCTCAGAAATTATTATTGATGTTACTGGAAATGCTAATCCAATAAATACCTTTCCGAATTTGAATTTTTTTGCATCAATAAACAGTGGTTTTCAAGCCGAACTAGAAATTGAAGTTCCTTTAGAAGTTAAATTTGAAAATATAGAATTATCAAGAAGTGTAGAATTTAACAATGGCGAGGACATGGAAAATTTCGTCGACCTTATACTCGTTTTAAATACTGAAAACAGTATTCCTTTGAGTGGTAATTTGGAGGTTATATTCCTTAATAATGGTGTTGATTTAAATGTTGCGAAATCATTTATAGCATTTGATGCTGCAGATACTGATTCCAATGGAAAATCTAACGGATATAAAACAACTTCAACAGAAGTGACGTTCTCAGAAAATGATCTTGAAAAAATCAAAATCGCTACCGAAATTGATGTTAAATGTACGTTAAACAGCCCTGAAGACAAAAA
>JAQWOW010000177.1 GCA_029245665.1 Polaribacter sp.
ATTTTTGAAACTAAATCAGAAATAGTATTGCAATTTGTCCCTAAAAATGAAATCTCATTTGGTGCAAAAATATCGTTGTTTCTTTTTTCTAAATTTGTATGTTTTATATGTTTAGCCATTTTTAATATCTGATTTTCCACCCGTTTTTTCTAATAATTTAATCTCTTTTGTTACAATTTCTTGACTGAGGCTTTTACACATATCATAAATCGTAAGGCAAGAAATGCTAACCCCCGTTAAAGCTTCCATTTCTACACCTGTTTTCCCTTCAATAACGACCTTACAGAATACTTCAATATTTTCGGAATCTATAACGTTTATATCGATATCTACTCCATTTATTAATAAGGGATGACACATAGGAATTAATTCCGAGGTTTTTTTTACACCCTGAATTCCTGCTATAATTGCGGTTTGAAAAACAGGGCCTTTTTTGGTAATTAATTCATCATTTGTAAAATATGAAATCAATTCTTTTCCCAAAAACATCGTTGCTTTAGCAACTGCCGTTCTCTTGGTAATTTTCTTATCAGAAATAGTTACCATTTTAGGATTTCCTTTGTTATTTATATGGCTTAATTTACTCATTATCTATATTTTAGTATTGGATACACTTCTCCTTTTTTAAACTCTGTTGCATCTTTGGGTAGTTGCATGAATGCATCTGTATTTGCCAAACTTGCCAAATCTCCAGAACCATTCGCTGAAACAGGAAATGCAACTAAATTTCCAGATTTGTTTTCCAATGCTACTTGTAAAAAGTAATCTAAATTTGGCACAAACGAAACATCTTCACCCAAAATAGCCATTTCTTCTAGTATCTCTAATCCTACTGAACGATGGTACCAAGGGTAAAAATACGCTAAACAATTCACAAAAGTAGAAATCGGATTACCCGGAAATCCAAACACAGTACAAGTGTCCGTTTTTCCGAAGTAAAATGGCTTTCCTGGTCTCTGCATTACTTTATGAAATTTTTTATAAACCTTTAATTCCTCAAATATTTCGGGTAAAAAGTCATACTTTCCTTTGCTAACTGCTCCACTAAAAAGTACTACATCGTACTCAAGTAGATAGCTTTCTATTTTAGATTTAATAATTAGTTTATCATCTGAGATATGAGAGGTTTCAGAGGGGATATTCAATCTTTCTAATAGGGAAACTAAGGTAAATACATTGCTTCTTCTTATTTGGTATTCTAGCGGAATTTGATCTACTCCAACCAGTTCATCACCTGTAGAAACGATCATTACTTTTGGTTGTTTTGCAACTTTTACAACCGATTTTCCAACAGTTGCTAAAACACCCATCTCTGCTGCTGATATTTTTGTGTTTTGAGTAATGAGAAGATCATTAACTTTTCTATCTTTCCCTTTATTATGACTATTTTGTCCCTCTTTAATCAGATCAATATTTACGGTTGCAATTCCGTCCTCGAGAGTTACATCTTCGTATCTAATAACCGTATTTGTATGATTTGGTAAAATAGCCCCTGTCATGACTTCAATACAATTTTTTGGGTCTTTAAGGGTTATTTGCCTACTTCCTGCTGCTTGAATTCCTTCTATTTTAAAAACTCTTCGGCCATTTTTAAATTGTTGATAGTCTATTGAAATCCCATCCATAGAAACTCTGTTAAATGGAGGAAAATCTCTATCTGCAACAATCTCTTCTTTTAAAATTCTACCCATCGATTTTAAAAACGGAATTTCCTCAATACCAAAGTTGTGACATGAATTTAAAACGGTTTGTAATGCCTGTGCTACTGTTATCATTTTTTAAAGGATATACTATTTTTAATATAAATGTTAAAGTTATTTCTTTTTATAATTTTTCTCTTTTGATGAGTTTGAGGATCTTTTTAACCTCCAATTGTACTCATACTCTCAGAAACATTTCCTTTTTTTCTATTTGCTTCTGCAATAAAACCAGTTTTCGGCTTCTTTTTTACCAACGATAAAAAAAGTTCTTTAAGGTCTTCATTAGAGGCACCTTTTCTTATAAAATCTCTTAGATTAAAAACGCCGTCATCAAACAAACAATTTTTAAATTTCCCTACAGAAGTTATTCTTATTCGATTGCAATCATTACAAATAGTTCTTGTGAATGCAGGAATAATTCCAACAGAGCCAGCATGATTCTTTATTGAATAATTTCTTGAGGTTGACGATTTTTCTGATTGAATTTCAGAAAGGTAAAACTCAGTTTTAATCTGGTCTAAAATCTTTTTGAATGTCCAATTCTCATTCATTTCTCGTTGTCCTTTTCCATTAAAAGGCATTTCTTCAATAAAACGTACTGCGACGTTTTTATTTTTTGTCAATCTCACAAAATCTAAAATTTCATCGGTATTAAAACCCGACTGTACAACTATGTTCAATTTTAAATTTAAACTACTTTTTTCGAGGAGTTCGAATGTTTTATAAACTTCTGGAAAAACATCTCTTCTCGTAATTTTAGCAAACTTATCTCGTTGTAAACTATCTATGCTTAAATTGATGTTTTTTACTTTTTCTAACTTTTCAATTTTAGAAATATGATGAGAAATTAACGCGCCATTTGTTGTAATATTAATAGTGTCTAGCAAGTCGTTATGAGATAACATTTCTAAAAATCCAACAAAATCTTTACGAACAAAAGGCTCTCCACCAGTTAAACGTACTTTATGAACTCCTAATTCTGTTAGTACACGGATCAAACGATACATTTCTTTAAATGAAAGTAATTCCTGTCTTGGAACTATATCAATTCCATGCGCAGGCATACAATATTGACAGCGTAAATTACAACGATCGGTAACTGCCAAACGAACATATTCAATTTGTCGACCAAAATTATCTATTAATCTGCTCATTTAGTTGGGTAATTTCTTACTCAATAACCCATATATAAATGTTCCTGTGAGTGCTCCAATAAGAATTATTATAGCAGGAATTAATTGAAACCCAAAAATAATAAAGATGGGTGCAGCACAAGCTCCTGAAATGCCCCAACCTATCCCAAAAAAGGTTCCACCTAACAAGGTACTTATAAATCCTTTTTTCTTTTGTTTTGGGACAATTATATTTCCTTTAGCATCTTTGATAATTCCTTTTTTAAATAGTTGCATAAAAATCATAGAAATAACAACAGCTCCACCTATGATTCCAAACATATGAAAAGATTGAAACTTAAACATCTCATAAAAACGATACCATGATATTGCTTGTGTTTTGCTTAAAACAATTGCAAAAAAGATTCCTAAAATTAAAAATTTTAAATTTTTCATA
>JAQWOW010000071.1 GCA_029245665.1 Polaribacter sp.
ACTGTAGCTACGTTAATAGAACAAGAAATAGAAATCTACAATACAACTGGTGCTATTGGTGCAGCAAGAGCAGCAAATTTACACAAAGGAGATTTCAAGTCTTTTGGGAAATCAATCATGGACAATGATCATGTAATGACATTTATGCCATTTAAAGATAAGCAACCTTATATTGAAGGTTATAATAACTGGAAAAAAGAATTAGAACTCATTTTAAACAAATAATACCTGGGCGTTACCGAAGGTCAAGCTTTACGGAATATTTTTTTCGTGTCTCAAAAAAGGATGTCGTTTCTATCCCTAACGCAACGGTAAACAAATATCATATAAAATTCACATAATTAAATACCTAACAAATGGCAACTAAAGAATATTTTAAAGGAATCAGTAAAATACAATTTGAAGGAAAAGAGTCAGACAATCCTATGGCTTTTAAATATTACAATCCAGACCAAGTAATTGCAGGAAAAACAATGCGTGAGCATTTTAGATTTGCAATTGCTTATTGGCATACATTCTGCGGACAAGGAGGAGATCCTTTCGGACCAGGAACACAAAATTTTGCTTGGGATCAATCAACAGATCCAATTCAAGCTGCCAAAGACAAAGCAGATGCAGCATTTGAATTTATTAACAAAATGGGCTTTGATTATTTCTGTTTTCACGATTTCGATTTAATTCAAGAAGGAGCAACTTTTTCAGAATCTGAACAACGATTAGATATAATAACAGACTATATAAAAGGAAAGCAAGCAGAAAGTGGTGTAAAATTATTGTGGGGAACTGCCAATTGTTTTTCAAATCCACGTTATATGAATGGTGCTTCTACCAATCCAGATTTTAATGTCGTTGCAAGAGCAGGCGGTCAGGTAAAATTGGCGATAGACGCTACCATCAAGTTAGGTGGAGAGAACTATGTTTTTTGGGGAGGAAGAGAAGGCTACATGTCTCTACTAAACACAGATATGGGTCGTGAATTAGATCATATGGCACAGTTTTTAACCATGGCTAGAGATTACGCAAGAGCACAAGGATTTAAGGGAACATTCTTTATAGAACCTAAACCTATGGAGCCAATGAAGCACCAATATGATTTCGATTCTGCAACGGCTATCGGTTTTTTAAAAGAATATGGTTTGGATAAAGATTTTAAAATGAATATTGAGGTGAATCACGCTACTCTAGCACAACACACAATGCAACACGAATTAGCAGTTGCTGCCAAAGCGGGAATGCTAGGAAGTATAGATGCAAATAGAGGCGATTATCAAAACGGTTGGGACACAGATCAATTTCCAAACAACATTCAAGAAACTACAGAAGCAATGTTAGTATTTTTAGAAGCAGGAGGTTTACAAGGTGGTGGTGTTAATTTCGATGCGAAAATTAGAAGAAATTCAACTGATATGGAGGATGTATTTCACGCTCATATTGGGGGAGCAGACACGTTTGCAAGAGCTTTAATTACTGCGGATAAAATTATAACTTCCTCTTCATACAGTTCACTTAGAGAAAAAAGATACAGTTCTTTTGATGCAGGAAAAGGAAAAGATTTTGAAGGAGGGAAATTAGAACTTTCCGATTTGTATAAAATTGCTCAAGAAAATGGAGAACTAACACTTCAAAGTGGCAAGCAAGAATTGTTTGAAAATATTATCAATCAGTATATATAATTTCTAAAACTTAATTTTACAGTTCAACAAGAATGATCAAAAAAATTTCTCAATAAAAAAGAATGCTTTTAGATCATTTGAAAGAAATCATTTTCATAAAGGGTGGTAAAATTAGTATTTAATAAAGTTTATTTAGCTAAATAGCAGAGATGCAAAGTCTCTAGAAAAAATAATAAAACACAAAAACTCAATTGAAAATTAATACGTACAATTGAAATATTTAAAAATAAAATAGTAAATATGAAATTTTTTATAGACACAGCAAATTTAAATGATATTGCAGAGGCAGAAGCTTTAGGAGTTTTAGATGGGGTAACAACAAATCCATCGTTAATGGCAAAAGAGGGTATC
>JAQWOW010000216.1 GCA_029245665.1 Polaribacter sp.
ACTTGGGAAAAATATAGATGACACAAAAGAGGTGCTTCGCTTGTATGGAAATATGTCTAGTGCAACGGTTTTATATGTTTTAGAACGTTTTATGGAAAGAAACCCAACAAAAGGAGAAAGAGGAATTATGTTAAGTTTTGGACCAGGGTTTTCTGCACAAAGAATTTTATTGGAATGGTAAACTTAATAATACATACAAGATCTCACAGGTTACAAAAACCAGTGAGGTCTCTTAAATTGAACAAATGAACCAAACAGAAATCATAAAAAACACTCCCTATCAAAAACCATTTTTGTTTATTGACGAACTCACAGAAATTTCAGAACAGGGAATAACAGGGAATTATACATTTAAAAAAAATGAGTTTTTTTATAAAGGACATTTTAAAAATAATCCAATTACACCAGGAGTTATTTTAACAGAGGTGATGGCTCAAATTGGTGTTGTTTGTTTGGGAATTTATTTATTAAAGAATGAATTTAGATTAGAAAAAAAGATACAAATAGCACTAACTTCTAGTCAAGTTGATTTTTTTATTTCAGTTCTTCCAAATGAAAAAGTTACTGTAATTTCAGAGAAAAAATATTTCAGATTTAATAAATTAAAATGCAGTGTTCAAATGATAAATGAAAAGAATGAGTTGGTTTGTAGGGGAACTATTTCTGGAATGATACTATTTTAATATGCAGACCTCACACAGATTTTTAAAATCTATGAGGGCTAAAAAGTCAAAAAAAATTAAATTTATCTGTGAAAATCAGTGAAATCCGTGTCAAAAAATCATCGTAAATGAGCAATAGAGTTGTAATTACAGGTTTAGGGGTTGTAGCACCAAATGGAGTGGGTCTTGAAGAATTCACGAAAGCAATAAAAGCTGGAATTTCAGGAATTACCTTTCATCAGAATTTAAATGACAAAGGTTTTTCTTGTTGTATTGGAGGAATACCAATTATTTCTGAAGAAAAAAAACAGCAATACTTATCTCCTTTACAGTTAAGGGGCTTTCATAGCAGTTCTATCTTATACGGGTGTTTGGCCGGAATTGATGCTTGGAAAGATGCGGGTTTTTCTTTGGATGAACATTCGGATTTAGATTACAATTCTGGAATTGTTTTTGGAACAGGAACTTCTGGAATTGAGAAATTTAGAGAAGCTATTTATAAAATTGACGACCAAAAAGTTAGAAGATTAGGAAGTACCTCTGTGCTGCAAACAATGGCAAGTGGCATTTCGGCATACTTGGGTGGTATTTTAGGCCTGGGAAATCAGGTTACAACAAATTCTTCTGCCTGCACAACAGGAACAGAAGCTTTATTGATGGGTTTTGAACGCATTAAAAATGGAAAATCAAAACGAATGTTAGTTGGGAGCTCTAGCGACAGTAGTTTATATACTTGGGGAGGGTTTGACGCTATGCGGGTAATGAGTTATAAGCACAATGAAACACCCGAAAAAGGCTCAAGACCAATGAGTGAAACTGCATCTGGATTTGTACCCGGAAGTGGTTCAGGTGCTTTGATTTTAGAGTCTTTGGAAAGTGCTTTAGAAAGGAAAGCAAACATTTATGCTGAGGTTATTGGTGGGAATATTAATTCTGGAGGACAACGAAACGGAGGAACCTTAACTGCTCCTAACCCAGAAGCTGTTCAAAAATGCATTAGAGATGCTCTTGCAGATGCAGGTATAAATTCATCAGAAATAGATGTCATTAATGGACATTTAACTGCAACGTCTAAAGATACTTTAGAAATAGAAAATTGGACGAAAGCATTGCAAAGAAAAGAAGGAGAATTTCCTTATATTAATTCTTTAAAATCGATGGTTGGCCATTGTTTAGCCGCCGCCGGAGCTATAGAATGTGTTGCATCTGTGTTACAAATTAAAGAGCAGTTTATTTTTCCGAATATAAATTGCGAAGACATTCATCCAGAAATTTTAAAAATGATTTCTGAAGAGAAAATTCCTCGAAAAATGATTGAAAAAAAAATCAATAATATCGTAAAAGCAAGTTTTGGTTTTGGCGATGTAAATGCATGTGTTATCTTTAAAAAATATACCAAATAAATGACAAAAGAAGAATTAATTACCAAACTCTCAGCGATTGTTAAGCCCTATATTCAAAACGAAGAAGCTTTTAAAAGCTTGAATGAAAATACAGATTTTATAAATGACTTAGAGATAAATTCTGCAAATTTAGTAGATATAATTTTAGACATAGAAGATGAGTTTGATATAGAAATAGATAATGATTCTATGGAACAAATGTTATCTGTAAAAGCAACTGTAGAAATTATTCAAAAAAAAATGAATATATAATGGTTGGTAATGATTTAGTTGATTTACAATTTGCGAAAAGCGAAAGTAATTGGCAGCGAAAAGGCTTTTTAGAAAAGCAATTTACAATCAAAGAACAACAACTCATTTTACACGCAACTAATTCTTTCAATGTTGTATGGAGACTTTGGAGCATGAAAGAAGCTGCGTATAAAATAGTTACACAACAACATGAAAAACGTTTTTTTGCACCTCATAAATTTGAATGCAGTTTTATTTCTGAAGCTGAAGGAATTGTTTTTTTTGAGAAAAATAAATTTTTCACAACAACATTTTTTAATTCTTTTTATTGTCATACAATCGCACAAAAAACGAATGACAAATTAGCTGTTTTTTCTTCTGTCGGTATGCCAGAGACTATAGATTGTGAAATCAAAAAGAGACTTCAGGAGTTAACAGGTGTTTTGGTGGAAGAAATATCACAAAGGAAATCTTCTGTTGGCGCTCCATTGTATTATCAAAAAGAAAAAATAGTAACAAATTCATGCTCAATTTCACATCATGGAAATTATGGTGCTTTTGCTTTTACCCTTCAAAAATGAATCTTAAAGAAACCCTTTTCAAACAATGTGTGCTATTTGTAAATAAGAGATTGCAAACAATAGAAGAAGTTCTATCTTCGAATCAAAAAGCACTTCAGGCTGAAACAAAAAGTTCAGCTGGAGACAAGCACGAGATTGGTCGAGCTATGCTACAATTAGAAATGGAAAAAGCAAGTCAGCAATTGAAAGGAGTTCATGAAATGAAAATAACATTGACTAAAATAGACTTCTGTAAACAACATAAAACCGCCCATTTAGGAAGTATTATCGAAACAAACCAAGGCAATTATTTTTTATCTATTTCTGCAGGGAAACTAACCACTTATGATAAAAATTATTTTGCTGTATCCATTTTTTCACCAATTGGAAAACGATTGCTTGGAAAAAAAACAGGGGAACAATTTACGTTCAATGGAAGTACAACTAAAATAATTGCAATAGCATGATGCACTAGATTATAAAATGATATTTTTTAACACAAAAAAGAGTGCTTTTATCAATTCTACGTGGGATTTATTTTCAATCATTTTAAAAAGTTGATTTTAGCAACTATGAGCTATAAAAAAGCAGGCTGTGTATTTTATTTAAAATAATTCTAAATACCATCGAAAACGCTTTAAATTCTTTGTTTTGCTTGTTGTTTCGCCGTATTTTTGTGTTCTAAAATTTTAATTAATTATACAATGAGTGGATTTTTTAAATCTTCAATTGGAAGAAAAGTAGCAATGGCGCTTTCTGCATTCTTTTTAATGTTTTTCTTGCTTCAGCATTTAGCAATTAATATTTTATCGGTTTTTAGTCCTGAGGCTTTTAACGAAGTTTCTCATTTTATGGGGACTAACCCATTGGTGCAATTTGCCCTTCAACCTGTCTTGATTTTTGCAGTTGTTTTTCACTTTGTAATGGGCTTTATTTTAGAACTAAAAAACAGGAGTTCTCAAGGAGTTTCATATGCTAAAAACAACGGGGCAGCAAATTCTTCTTGGTTTAGTAGAAACATGATTTACAGCGGAATTACAATTTTAGCTTTTATCGTTTTGCACTTTATTGATTTTTGGTTTCCTGAAATCAACACGAAATTTATTCAAGGCAATTGGTCTGGAACACTAGAAGGCCTAGATGGTTTTCGGTATCATGAAGAACTGGTTCACAAATTTACATATCCAGCAAGGGTCATTGCTTATGTTTTAGCTTTTGTGTTTTTAGGACTGCATTTGGCACATGGATTTACATCTGCTTTTCAGTCTATGGGTGGAACCGCTGGAAGAAAGAAAACACTACAAAATATTGGTAAGGCATATTCAATTATAATTCCTTTAGGATTTATTTTTATTGCATTATATCATCACTTAAACCATTAATCTTAAAAAATATGGCTTTAGATTCAAAAGTACCAAAAGGTCCAATTAAGGATAAATGGACAGATTATAAAAATCATATTAATTTAGTGAACCCCGCAAACAAGCGCCATATAGATGTCATTGTTGTTGGTACTGGTTTGGCAGGTGGATCAGCTTCTGCTACGTTAGCAGAACTAGGGTACAATGTAAAATCATTTGCATATCAAGATTCACCAAGAAGAGCACATTCAATTGCTGCCCAAGGAGGAATTAATGCCGCAAAAAATTATCAAGGAGACGGAGATTCTACATACAGATTGTTTTATGACACCGTAAAAGGAGGAGATTACCGATCTCGTGAATCAAATGTATATAGATTGGCAGAAGTTTCTGCAAATATTATAGATCAATGTGTGGCACAGGGGGTTCCTTTTGCACGAGATTATGGAGGTCTTTTAGACAATCGTTCTTTTGGAGGTGTTTTAGTTTCAAGAACTTTTTACGCAAAAGGACAAACAGGGCAACAATTATTATTAGGTGCCTATTCAGCAATGAATCGTCAAATTGCTCGAGGTAAGATTGAAATGTTCAATCGTCATGAAATGTTAGACGTTGTTCTTGTTGATGGGAAAGCCCGAGGAATAATTGCACGTAATCTAGTTACAGGAGAAATAGAGCGCCATTCTGCTCATGCCGTTGTGATTGCTTCTGGAGGTTATGGAAATGTTTATTTCTTATCTACCAACGCAATGGGTTCTAACGTAACTGCGGGTTGGAAAGTGCATAAAAAAGGGGCTTATTTTGCAAACCCTTGTTATACTCAAATTCATCCAACATGTATTCCGAGATCTGGAGATTATCAGTCAAAATTAACATTGATGTCAGAATCACTAAGAAATGATGGTAGGATTTGGGTTCCAAAAAACATAGAGGATGTACAAGCAATTCGTGAAGGACGAAAAAAACCTACAGATTTATCTGAAGACCAAAGAGATTACTATTTAGAAAGAAGGTATCCTGCATTTGGTAATTTAGTGCCTCGAGATGTTGCTTCAAGAGCAGCAAAAGAACGTTGTGATGCTGGTTATGGGGTGAATGCAACTGGGGAAGCAGTGTATTTAGATTTTGCAGCATCTTTTATACGTTATGGAACAGAGCAGGCAAAGATTCAGAACATTGCAAATCCTTCGGAAGCAAAAAATATAGAATTAGGGCAAAAGATTGTGAAGGCAAAATATGGAAATTTATTTCAGATGTACGAGAAAATCGTAGATGAGAATCCGTATGAAACACCGATGATGATTTATCCTGCGGTACACTATACAATGGGTGGTGTTTGGGTTGACTATAACTTGATGACAACCATTCCTGGTTGTTACGCAATTGGAGAAGCAAATTTTTCAGATCACGGAGCAAATAGATTAGGGGCTTCTGCATTAATGCAGGGTTTAGCAGATGGTTATTTTGTATTGCCATATACAATTGGAGATTACTTGTCAGATGATATTCGTACTGGGAAAATCTCAACAGATTTACCAGAATTTGAAGCTGCAGAAAAAGAAGTTTCGGAAAGAATAGAATTCTTTATCAACAACAAAGGATCGCATTCAGTTGATTATTACCACAAAAAATTAGGAAAAATTATGTGGGATAAATGTGGAATGTCCAGAAATGCAGACGGTTTAAAAACAGCAATTGAGGAAATTTCCACTCTAAGAAAAGACTTTTGGAAAAA
>JAQWOW010000221.1 GCA_029245665.1 Polaribacter sp.
CTCTGGGGAGATCATGGTTGGCATTTAGGAGACCATAGTTTATGGAACAAACATT
Organism: Polaribacter sp.; assembly: GCA_029245665.1. Lineage (GTDB taxonomy): Bacteria > Bacteroidota > Bacteroidia > Flavobacteriales > Flavobacteriaceae > Polaribacter. The sequence continues at coordinate 56 of JAQWOW010000221.1, forward strand.
CTAATTTTGAGCAAGCAACTCGTTCTCCTTTAATTATCTATGACCCAACTGTAAATAAAGGATATAAAGTAGATTCTCCTACAGAATTTGTAGATATATTTCCAACGTTAAGTGATTTAGCAAACATCGGAATCCCCAAAAATTTAGACGGTATCAGTTTAAAATCACAAATAAAGGGTGGCAAAAATACCTCGAAAATATATGCTGTAAGCCAATATCCTAGAGGGAATAAAATGGGCTATAGTTTTAGAACAAAAAACCTGAGATATACGGTATGGATTAATAATAAAAAAAGTACCGTACCTATTTACAAAGAAGACATCTTTGCAGAGGAATTATATGATTATGAAAACGACCCATTAGAAACAGAAAATAAAATTGATGTTGAAAGTTATCAAAAAAAGAAAACAACTTTTCAAATGTTAGCGGCACGCTACTTTAAAGAGCAACTGGCTCCTGTTAAAAGTACTAAAAAAAAAGCCACAGCTAAAAACATGTATATTAATAAACGTGCACAAGTTATTTCAAGTTATATCATTAACACCCTAAAATTATCAGACAAAAAAGGTCAGTTTTTACTAAGAATACTATCTGAAAAATATGATTACAATACAGCCCAAATTAAGGGTAAAAATCTTTCTCAAGCTGAAAAAAAATTAATATACAAAACTTCATTTTCAGAAACAAGAAAAAAACTTTCAACACAGTTTACAAATAGAGAAGTTGCTGAAATTCAGAAATTAGAACGTAGCAAACAAAAAAATATTAATAACCATTAGGATCCCTTTTGATTTAAGTCATGAAATTAATTACAAAAATATTTTTAATACTAATCTTTGGTCTCATTTCACTTTCATGTGTAAATTCTAAAGCTCTAGTTCAAACGAATACCCCCACTAATATTGTTGTTGGTGCTACTTTAAATTACCCAGAATTAAAGACAACCAAAAAACAACTTTTCTTAAAAGACTTTACCTATCTAACCCCAGCAAATTCAGCAAAACAATCAAGAGTTCATCCAAAACCAACTATTTGGAAATGGAAACAAATAGACGATTTTATTGCTTTTTCTAAAAAACACAATTTACAAGTTCGGTTACATGGACCAATATCTCCACAAGCATCAAAATGGGCAAAAGAAGATTTTAGAACACCCAAAGAACTAGAAACCAACATGATTGAATTTGCAACTGCTTTTGCTAAAAAATTCAATAATGAACCTACCGTAAAATGGATGGATGTTGTTAATGAAACCGTTCTTCCCAACGGAAAGTGGTTTGGACCGAAAAAAGGAACTGATAAATGGGAAAATCCATGGTTAAAAATGGGATTAGATGAAAACGGTTATCCTCTTTATATTTTAAAAGCCTTTGAAATTGCTACAAAGTATGCTTCTAATATTAAACTAGTTTACAATCAAAATGCCGGAATGCAAACTGAAATGTGGGATAAAGTTAAAGAGACTTTATTGTATGTGAGGTCTAAAGGCTATCGAGTAGATGGCATAGGATGGCAAGGACATATCGGTTTAAGTCCAACAACAAAAGCATTGAAGGAAAATACGGAGGTAGCACTAAAAAAACTATCTAATTTAATTGATTGGGCACATCAAAACAATTTAGAGTTTCATGTTACAGAGCTAGACTATTTTATAGATGACCTCAGTGAATTAGAGGAAGGTTATAAAAAACAAGCTGAATTTTATAAAAAACTCGTCAGCGTTTTAAAAGAAAAATCAAAAACAGGCGTGGTAACATTAAACCTTTGGGATCTTGGTGTTCGAACAAAAAAGGGAAAAAAAGGGGCTTTTCAATCAATTTATGATTCCAATTTAAAACCAACACCAGCATATAAAATTATCAAACAACTATCAAACAACTAAAAATGAATAAAAAAACTTTTATCGGATCCATACTAATCTCATGTTATATTCTAATATTCATTTCTTGTAACAAATCAAATAACGATGATGATCCTATATATTTAGATCCCTCACAACCTATTGAAAATCGAATAAATGATTTAATGGGTAGAATGACTTTGGAAGATAAGGTTTCTCAAATGAACCAATTTGTTGGCTTGGATCATATGAAA
>JAQWOW010000075.1 GCA_029245665.1 Polaribacter sp.
CCGTCAGAAGATTTTCCATTTGCTTGTTCTGCAATAAAGGCCATCGGATTGCATTCATACAACAAACGTAATTTTCCATTCGGATTTCGAGAACCTTTAGGATACATATAGATTCCTCCTTTTATCATATTTCTATGAAAATCAGATACTAAAGAACCAATATATCTACTAGTATAAGGTCTGTCTCCCTCTTCTTCCTGACAATATTTTATGTATTTTTTTATTCCCAAAGGAAAATCTAAATAATTTCCTTCATTTACAGAATAAATGCTCCCATTTTCTGGAAACTTCATGTTCGGGTGAGACAAATAAAAAGTTCCTATTGCAGGGTTTAAGGTAAAGCCGTTCACACCGTCACCAGTGGTGTAAACAATCATTGTAGAGGTTCCATAAACCACATAGCCAGCTGCAATTTGGGCACTACCTTTTTGTAAAAAATCTTCTAGTTGAACAGGGCTTCCAATAGGGGTTACCCTTCGGTAAATAGAAAAAATAGTTCCTACAGAAACGTTCACATCTATATTCGAAGAGCCATCCAAAGGATCAATTAATACTACATATTTATTTTGATGATTTTCATCAATACTGTTAATACTTATATACCGATTTTCCTCTTCGCTTGCGATACCACAAACAATATTTCTACGTGATAATGTTTGAATAAATTTGTCATTTGCGTAAACATCTAATGTTTGTTGATCTTCCCCTTGATTATGTGTTTCTCCGTTAGCTCCAATAATATCAACTAAGCCCGCTTTATTTACCTCATGATTTACAACTTTAGCCGCCAATCTTATAGAGTTTAAGAGACTCGATAATTCACCCGAGCTGTACTTAAAAGCATGTTGATTTTCAATAATAAATTCACCTAAAGTTTGTTTTTTTCCTTTCATTTTTCAAAATTTTCTAATTTGATTACAAATATCCAAACTTTTTTCGAGTTACTACAACGATTTCGTAATTATATTCCTTATAAAATTTTAAACAAAAGACCAATACCTGTAAAAAATATTTAAATATTTTTGGTCGAAATCTAAAAAACTATCTTTGATAAAAATTTTAAATAAATGGATTTTATTATAAGACGAGGACAGGTAAAAGACATGCAATCTGTGTTGGATTTAATCACAGAATTAGCAGTTTTTGAAAAAGAACCAGATGCCGTAGATATAAGCGTAGATGATTTGGTAAAAGATGGTTTTTCTGAAAACCCAAAGTTTAAAATTTTTGTTGCAGAACAAGAGCGTGAAATTATTGGTATTGCCCTATTTTACGAGCGATTTTCTACTTGGAAAGGAAGAACAATTCACTTAGAAGATTTAATAGTTACTAAAAATAAGCAAAAAATTGGTGCAGGTAAGGCATTGTACACTGCTGTTTTAAAATATGCTTATGACCATGATTACAACAGGGTTGCCTGGGAGGTAATAGATTGGAATAGCAATGCAATAGACTTTTATAAAAGTACTGGTGCCACTTATTTAAACGATTGGTCTGTAGTACAAATGAACAAAGAAAACTTAGCGAAATTTATTCAAAATAGTTAAAATGAAGATTTTTAAATTTGGTGGTGCTTCAGTGAAAGACTCTGAGAGCATAAAAAATGTAACTCGAATTTTACAAAGCGAGGGAACAGAAAATACATTGGTTGTAATCTCTGCAATGGGTAAAATGACAAATGCATTCGAGGAAGTCATAGATGCTTACTATGCCAACAAAGAGGATTTATCTCAAAAATTAAGCTTAATTGAACACTTTCATAAAACTATTATAAATGATTTATTCGATAAAGGAGATAGCATATATGAAGAAATTGACATCCTTTTGGGAGAGTTAAGTTGGTTTTTAGCAAGAAATACTTCGCGAAGATATAATTACGTCTATGATCAAATTATTTGCTTTGGAGAATTATTATCAACTAAAATAGTAAGTGCTTATTTATTAAAAATAGGAATTCTTAATACTTGGTTTGATGTTCGAAACTTCATAAAGACAGACAGTAATTACAGAGATGCAAAAGTAGATTGGGAGCTAACAAAAGAAATTATTAGCAATAAATTAGATGCTTCTAAATTAAATATTACACAAGGGTTTATTGCAGCAAACGACAC
>JAQWOW010000267.1 GCA_029245665.1 Polaribacter sp.
AGTTTTATGATGGTAAAAAAATCAAATCAAAATCGGCCTATCATCAAGGAAAAAGACACGGTTTTTTTTGGGGGTGGTACAAAAATGGAATGCAATGGTTTCAGCGATCTTATACAAATGGATTAAAGTCAGGTATTCATAAAGGTTGGCATAAAAACGGATTACAAATGTTTGAATATCAATTTAACAATAAAGGTGTTTATAACGGAACAGTAAAAGATTGGTATTCTAATGGAACCTTAAGCAAACATTTTAATTTTGTAGAAGGAAAGGAGACTGGGAGTCAAAAAATGTGGGATTTATATGGCAAATTAAGAGCTAATTTTTACACTGTAAATGGAGAAAGACACGGTTTAATTGGATTGAAAAATTGCGTAAGTGTTATGCACAAAGAAACTGAATAATTTAGTCATTCCTTTGAATATAGGAACCTTATTATGAATTAAAAAAAATGAAGTTTAAATCCATACTATTATTTTTTATTCTCTGTGTTTCTTGTAAACGAGAAGCGAGCGTTGATAAAACAAAAACACTTCCTTTCTACAATTCAGAAGAATTTACTCCTGAATGGATTCATGAGAGTGCCGATGCATATTCAGAGATTCATACCATAGCTGATTTTGAGTTTACAAATCAAAATGGACAAAAAATAACGAATCAAAATTTTATTGGTAAAATATATATTGCTGATTTTTTCTTTACAACGTGCCCCAGTATTTGTCCGATTCTGGCCAAAAATATGGGTTCACTTCAGGAAATGTATAAAGAAGATGAAAATATTTTATTACTATCCCATTCAGTAATGCCTTGGATTGATTCTGTAAGTAAAATCAAAGAATATGCTTTAGAACAAAAAGTAATTGATACTAAATGGCATATAGTTACCGGTGAAAGGGAGTCTATTTATAAGATAGCAAGAACCTCTTATTTTGCAGATGAAGATTTTAAAAAATCAAAAGATGAAAGTGAATTTATTCATACAGAAAACTTTGTTTTAGTTGATAAGAAAGGAAGGATTAGAGGTGTGTATAACGGGACATTAGCTCTAGATGTACAGCGATTAAAACGCCATATAGAAATATTAAAAAAAGAATTTTAAAAGTATCAATCAATAATATTTACCTCAATTTCTAAAGAAACTCTGAATTTACTTTTTACAGTTTTTTGTATTTTTTTTGCAAGTTCATAGATTTCCTTCCCAGATGCATGGTTGTAATTTACCAATACCAAGGCCTGTCTTTTATGAACACCAGCATCACCAAAACGTTTTCCTTTAAAACCACTTTGTTCTACCAGCCAACCAGCAGGTATTTTAATTTCAGTATCAGAAACGGGGTAACTAGGGATGGTAGGAAATTCTTTTTGAAGTAATAAAAATTGACTTATTGGAATCACAGGATTCTTAAAAAAACTACCACTATTTCCAATTTTTGTAGGATCTGGAAGTTTTGATTTTCTAATTGAAATTACAGCATCCGAAATGTTCTTCAATGTAGGATGTGTAATTTTATTTGAAATTAATTCAGTTTCAATTGCCCCATAAGACGTATTTAGTGTATGATTTCTTTTGGTAAGTCTAAAACTTACTGAAGTCAGAATATATTTTCCTTTTGCTTCATTTTTAAAAATGGAATTTCGATATCCGAACTTGCATTGTTCATTTGAAAAATGCACTAATTTTCCTGTTTTAATAGCTAATCCTTCCACTTTTGTAATAGTGTCTTTTACTTCCACGCCATAAGCACCAATATTTTGAATAGGGCAGGTACCTACATTGCCAGGAATTAGGGAGAGATTTTCTATTCCTCCATAATTTTCAGAAATACACCATTGTACAAATTCATGCCAATTCTCTCCAGAATTAACTGTTAAATAAACAACATCAGATGTCTCGTTATCAATTGATATTCCTTTAATATTAATATGTACAACTAATTTTTCAATGTCTTTTGTTAATAACATATTGCTTCCTCCAGAAATTAAAAAAACATCTCTTTCAATTTTTAAAAGTTGTTGAAGTTGATAGACTGAATCTACAGAAATAAAACGTTTGGCGTTTACAGCAATACCAAAAGTGTTATAAGTCTCAAGCGATATATTTTCTTTGATATTCAATTAACTATTGTATTTTTTTAAAGCTTGGGCTAATATCTCAACTGATTTCACTAAATCTTTTTTATTCAAAACGTACGCAATTCGAACTTGTTTTTTTCCTTCACCAGAGGTAGAATAAAACCCACTAGCAGGGGCAACCATGACGGTTTCATTATTGTAATTAAATTCTTCTAAAATCCATTGAGCAAAATGGTCTGTATCCTTTACAGGCAATTCTGCAATACAATAAAAAGCTCCTTTTGGGTTTACTACTTTTACTCCATTAATTTTTTGTAATTCAGTAATTAATGTATTTCTTCTTTCAACATATTCTTCTTTTACATCATCAAAATATTTTTGAGGTGTATCAAGAGCTGCTTCACTTGCCATTAAAGCATAAGTTGGCGGACTTAAACGTGCTTGAGCAAATTTAATGGCTGTTTTAATAAATGCATTATTTTTGGAAACAATACAACCTATCCTTGCGCCACACATACTATAACGTTTAGAAACGGAATCTATTATAATAGAATTCTGTTCTAAACCGTCTAGAGACATAATAGACCTGTGTTTTAAGTCATCATAGGTAAATTCTCTATAAACTTCATCGGCAATTAAAAATAAATCATGCTTTAAAACAATTTCTTTTAACTTTTGAATTTCTTCTGCTGAGTATAAGTATCCTGTTGGGTTTCCTGGATTACAAATTAATATTGCTTTTGTTTTTTTTGTGATGAGTTTCTCAAAATCTTGAATTTTAGGCAATGCAAAATGATCTTCAATTCTAGAAATTACAGGGACAACAGTAACACCAGAGGCAGATGAAAAACCATTATAATTAGCATAAAAAGGCTCTGGAATAATGATTTCATCTCCAGGATCTGTAATGCTACCAATTGTAAAAAGCAATGCTTCAGAACCACCTGTTGTAACCACAATATTATCCGAAGTTACTTCTATAGAATGTTTTTTATAATACTTTGCAAGCTTATTTCTGTATTTTTCTGAGCCTTCAGAACGTGCATAAGCCAATGTTTTTATCGTGTTTTTTTTTACAGCATCTAAAGCAACTTGGGGTGTTTTTATATCTGGTTGTCCAATATTTAAATGGAATACCTTGGTTCCTCTTTTTTTAGCATCTTCTGCATAAGGCACCAATTTTCTAATTGGTGATTCAGGCATTTTAAGCCCTTTTTTAGATATTGCTGGCATACTATTTTTATGTATTTAAGTAGGCTAATTTCCGAAATATATTTTATTTATATCACTTTATTAAAGAAACTTTAATGATTAAAAGTTAATTATATAAAAAATATGCTAAAAAATGAAAAATATAAGACGGCTATTGAAAAAATGACGCTATTTCTGAAATGGGAAATAAGCGGGTAAATGTATGGTAATAGTTCTTGTTAAATAAATTTCAAAAAAGAGATAAAAAAATGCTTCTTATACATTGAGAAAACTCAAAATATGAATTTTGTTTTGAAAAGAGAGTGTAAATTATTTTTTTGAATCAGAAAGCATACTTTTTTCTTTCTGCAAAGAAATCGCTTTATTAACAATACCCTTTATTTTGATTACTTTTCGAGCATTTTTTGCATTTGAAAAAATGGTAATAGCTTTAGAAAAACCTCCAACTCTTTTGGTGTCGTATGAAACTTTAATTTCCCCTGTTTTTCCAGGCATAATTGGTTCCTCAGGTTTTTTTGGAACAGTACACCCACATGAAGATTGAATATTTTTTATAATTAAAGGTTGATCTCCAATATTTTTAAACACAAAAACTCTTGCACCGTCTGAGCCTTTGTCTACTTTTCCGTAATTAATAACTTCCTCCTCAAATTTAAATTCTTGGGCATTTAAAGAAAAAGTAATAAAAAAGATGACTAAAAATGTTTTAAAAGCTCTCATAACTTGTGTTTTATACTGTAAAATTAATATTAATAATTTGTTTTAAAAAATTCAACCGCTAATTTTCTCTACAAAAATAGATAATTGTACTTTTACCGTCGATATTTAAAAAATTATTACAGAGTATGACAATCCCATCTAAATATGATGCAAAGCAAGTAGAGGACAAATGGTATGAGTATTGGATGAAAAATAATTATTTTCATTCAACACCAGATGAAAGAGAGCCTTATACAATTGTAATTCCACCTCCAAATGTGACAGGAATATTGCATATGGGGCATATGCTAAATAACACAATACAAGATGTATTAATTAGACGTGCTCGTTTATTAGGGAAAAATGCCTGTTGGGTTCCTGGAACTGATCATGCATCTATTGCAACTGAAGCTAAAGTTGTAGCCAAATTAAAAGAACAAGGAATTCACAAAAGTGATTTGACTCGTGAAGAATTTTTACAACATGCTTTTGAATGGAAAGATGAATACGGAGGAATTATTTTAGAACAATTAAAAAAGTTAGGAGCCTCTTGTGATTGGGAAAGAACAGCTTTTACCATGGATCCAGAGATGTCTGAGGCTGTAATTAAGGTTTTTGTAGATCTTTATAATAAAGGATTTATTTATCGAGGTTATAGAATGGTAAACTGGGATCCTGAAGCTAAAACGACATTGTCTGATGAAGAAGTAATATACGAAGAAAGACAAGGTAATTTATATTATTTAGAATACAAAATAGAAAATTCTGAGGATACATTAACAATTGCTACCACAAGGCCAGAAACTATTTTTGGAGATACTGCAATTTGTATCAATCCAAACGATGAACGTTTTAGGCATTTAAAAGGGAAAAAAGCAATTGTTCCAATTTGTGGAAGAGTAATTCCTATCATTGAAGATGAATATGTAGACATAGAATTTGGAACAGGTTGTTTAAAAGTAACTCCTGCTCATGATGAAAACGACAAGAATTTAGGAGAGAAGTACAAATTAGAGGTGATAGATATTTTTAATGATGATGCTTCTTTGAATTCTTTTGGATTACAGTATCAAGGAAAAGATAGGTTTGTTGTTCGCAAAGAGATTGTAAAAGAATTAGAAGAAAAAGGAATTTTATTAAAAACTGAAGTTCATACCAATAAGGTTGGTACTTCAGAAAGAACAAAAGCAGTCATAGAACCAAGACTGTCTGATCAATGGTTTTTAAAAATGGAAGAGCTCGCAAAACCAGCAATTGATGCTGTTTTAGGAGAGAATTCTGAGTTAAACTTGTATCCTAAGAAATTTAAAAATACCTATCGTCATTGGATGGAAAATATTAGAGATTGGAATATTTCTCGTCAACTTTGGTGGGGACACCAAATTCCTGCATTTTTCTATGGAGATGGAAAAGAAGATTTTGTAGTTGCAGAAACAATTTCAGATGCATTAATTATAGCAAAAGAAAAGACAGGAAATTCGACTCTAACAATTTCAGATTTGAAACAAGATGAAGACGCTTTGGATACTTGGTTTTCTTCTTGGTTATGGCCAATGTCAGTTTTTGACGGAATTAGAAATCCAGAAAATGAAGAAATTACATACTATTATCCAACAAATGATTTAGTAACGGGGCCCGATATTCTATTTTTTTGGGTGGCAAGAATGATCATCGCTGGATATGAATATAAAGATGAAAAACCTTTTCAAAATGTTTATTTAACAGGTTTGGTAAGAGATAAGCAAAGACGCAAAATGTCTAAATCATTAGGCAATTCTCCAGACGCTTTAAAGTTGATTGAAGATTATGGAGCAGATGGAGTTCGAGTTGGATTGTTGTTAAGTTCAGCAGCTGGAAATGATTTAATGTTTGACGAAGATTTATGCCAGCAGGGAAAGCAGTTTGCAAATAAAATATGGAATGCTTTTCGTTTGATAAAAGGATGGGAAGTTGATCAAAGTATCGGACAACCCGAAACTGCAAAAATTGGTTTGGCCTGGTATGAGGCTAAATTTCAAAAAGCACTTACTGAAATAGAAGATCATTTTTCTAAATACCGTTTATCTGATGCTTTAATGACAATCTACAAATTAATTATGGATGATTTTTCTTCCTGGTTATTAGAAATTGTAAAACCTGCGTATCAACAACCAATAGACACTAAAACATTTGAAGCCATACTTGAAGTTTTAGAAAATAACCTAAAAGTTTTACATCCATTCATGCCATTTTTAACAGAAGAAATATGGCAGTTTATAGCAAAGAGATCACCAGAAGAGGCATTGATAATTGCTAAGTATCCAGTTCAGAAAGAGTTTGATGCTAAAATTATTGCTGATTTTGATTTTGCTTCTGATGTAATCTCTGGTGTAAGAACAATCAGAAAAGATAAAAATATTCCTTTTAAAGAGGGGATAGAATTATTTGTAGTACAAAATGAAAATAGTAACGTGAAATTTAATGCTATTGTTCAAAAATTAACAAATAGTATCACCTTTAATACCGTTTCTAACAAAGTCGAAGGCGCGTCTTTTAGAGTGAAATCGAATGAATATTTTGTGCCAATTTCTACTGAGAATATAGATGTTGAAGCAGAAATAAAAAAATTAGAAGCAGAATTAAAGAGAGCAGAAGGTTTTTTATTTGGTATAAGAAAGAAGTTATCGAATGAACGATTCGTTTCCAATGCACCAGAGCAGGTAATTACCATAGAACGAAAAAAAGAAGCAGATACAAAAGCAAAAATTGAAACGATTAAAGGTAGTTTAAAGGCTCTTAAATAAGAAATCATTAAAAGGTCTGAGACATTTCATCTTATCGTAACGATACACATCAACTATATAATTCCTTTTTTTACTTATAATTTTGACATCGATTTTCTAAAAGCTAAAGCAGTAATTAAACCAGTGAATGGAATTAATGTGAAAAATGTAAACAAATTTTTATATTCAGTAATTGTAGGATTTTCACCTAACATATATCCTGTAAATAATGACATAAATATATCTGGCGTAAATCCTACAACAGAGATAATTCCCACCAAAGTTCCAGTAAATTGAATAGGAGTTTTTGTTTCTTCAATAATTGCAAAATACAATCCTCTTAAAGAATAAGTTCCCAATGCCATAAAAATAAAAACTGTTATAGATATCAATATGGGTTGCTGGTTAAAGATTCCTAACCCTAAGGTTAAAGAGGTTATCACTAAAACAGAAAAGGAAGGAGCAATTAATTTGGAAGGAATGAATTTATCAGCAATCCAACCAATGGTAATTGCTGCGAGCGGTCTTAAAAATTGAATAAAAACGGCGAAATAAGTAGCTTCCTCCATAGAATAATTCCAAACATCTTTTGCATATGTACCGAAAACTCCTGTGAGTTTATATGCACAATAGGCGCAAAAAATGATCATTGAATGAAAGATTACTTTTTTTTCTTTCATTAAAGAATATGCCTTGTTAAAATTAAATTTAAATTCTTCACCAGTTCTAGATTTATAATTTTCCTTTGGGATTACTTTCCAAACGAACAAAGCAACTATAAATACAATAAGAGTGATAGCGCCAATGATATACCGTAGCGTTTCAACTTTGTTTTCAAATGTTATTTCTGCTCCTTTTTGAGGAAAGAAAAAAGTCAAAATTCCTGCACCAGATAACGCTATAGTTGCAGCAAAAATTCCTCTTCCACCATCTAACAATCCAAATGATAAGCCTTGATTGTTTTTATTCCCCCATTGCCTTGTTCCTTTAATTAGAGCGGCCCAAAAGAATAAAATCGTAGACACCCCCCAAAAAGCGTATAGTAGTTTTAGCGTAAAAATAGAAGGAATTAATGCCATCCAAAAACCACCAACGGCTGTTAATAGTAATGAAATTGATAATAATTTTCTAGTTTCCCATTTATCAGCAATAAAACCACCAAAAAAATAGGAGAGTACAGCTGTAATTCCATACAAGGCTTGTGCTTCCCCAATTTCGGCGTCAGAAATAAGAAAAGCTTCTCTAATAATAGGTTTAAAAACCCGCATTAAAATAAATGGTAATAAAAAAATAGCTTCCCCAGCAATAATTAGGGCAAACATTGATGATACTTTATTTTTACTTTGCATTTGCCTAAGATAAGGCTTCTTTTAGAATTGTAATTGGATGTTTTGCAAGACGTTTTGTACCGTCAAAAATTTGATGTCTACAGCTTGTTCCTGATGCTGCAATTTCAGTATCAGGAGAACAATTTCTTATTTTTGGAAATAAAGTATCTTCACCAACTTGCATTGAAACTTTATAATGTTCTTTTTCATACCCAAAAGATCCCGCCATTCCACAACATCCTGTATTTAAAATACTCACCTTATAATTGGAAGGAATGTTTAAGATAGAAAAGGTTGCATAGGTTCCAGACAAGGCTTTTTGATGACAATGTCCGTGAATCTTCAATGTCTTAGCTTCCGATGTAAAAAGAGAACGATCTATATGTCCTTTCTCTAATTCTTGTGATAAAAATTCTTCGAAAGTAAAACTACTTTTTGCTATTTTTTCTGCGGATACTTTGTCATCTGCTAAACGAAGATATTCATCTCTAAATCCTAAAATTGCAGAAGGTTCTATACCTATTAAAGGAGTTTCAGCAGTGACAATATCTCTGAAAATACCAATATTATTATTGCAAATTTCTTTTGCTTCTCTTAAAAATCCTTTAGAAATATGACTTCTACCACTTTCATCATGAGCAATCAATCTTACTTCATATCCTAATTTTTCTAACAAAATAACAGCATCTATTCCAATTTCAGAATCATAAAAATTAGTAAATTCATCATTAAATAAATAAACTGCTTTTCTTGATTTTTTAGGGTGATGTTTCTTGAACCAACTTTTTAACGTCTGATTTGCTAATTTAGGCACTGTACGCTCCACAGCAACCCCTAAAACTCTTTTAGCAAGGATTGAATTAGTGAAAAAGTTGGTAATTGTTGGGAAATAGCTACCTAGTTTATTGTATTTTGCATTGTTCGCAAATAATTTATTTCGAAAAGAATACCCGTTTGTTTCCTGATACTGATATAAAAACTCAGCTTTTAAAGTAGCTACATCAACATTACTAGGACACTCACTGGCACAAGCCTTACAGCTGAGACATAAGTCAAAAACTTCTTTTAATTCTTTGTGGTCGAATTTATTTTGTTCCTCAGAATTGGTTAAAAACTCCCGTAATGTATTTGCTCTTGCTCGTGTAGTGTCTTTTTCGTTTTTTGTTGCTCTGTAACTCGGACACATGGTACCGCCAGCAGAAGCGGGTTTTCTACAATCTCCAGAACCATTACACTTCTCTGCTAATTTTAAAATACCTTCGCTATCAGAAAAATCTTGAATCGTATTTATTTTTGGTTCTTTCCTGTCTATTTCATAACGTAAATTTTGATCCATTGGAAAAGCATCCGTAATTTTTCCTTTGTTAAAAACGTTATTTGGATCAAAGACTTTTTTAATACGTCTTAATAACTGATAATTCTTTTCACCAATCATTAGCGGAATAAATTCTGCACGTACAATCCCATCTCCGTGTTCACCACTAAAAGAACCTTTGTATTTTTTTACCAATTCAGCCGTTTCAGTTGTTATTTTTCTAAACAGAACAACATCCTCTTTTTTCTTTAAGTTTAAAATTGGTCGTAAATGTAATTCTCCAGCTCCTGCATGTGCATAATACACTGCATTTTGCTGATATTTATCCATAATTTTAGTAAATTCTGCAATATAACTTGGTAAGTCTTCAAGAGCCACAGCGGTGTCTTCTATACATGCTACAGCTTTTTTGTCTCCAACAATATTTCCTAACAAGCCCAAACCAGCTTTTCGTAAATAATGAACTTTTGCAATGTCTTCACCGTACACTTTTGGATGATGATATCCAAAGTTGTTTTTTTCTAAATCGACAATTAAATTATTTGCTAGATTTTCTGCTTCCTCCATAGTGTTTGCTGAGACTTCTAACATTAAAATAGCTTCAGGATCACCTTGTAAGAAGAACCTGTTTTTTGCCTGTTCTCGGTTGTTTTTGGTACAATCTAAAATAGTTTTATCCATCAACTCACAATTGTATAAATTGTGTTTCATTGCTGTAACAGTAGCAATCAAGCTCTCATTAAT
>JAQWOW010000280.1 GCA_029245665.1 Polaribacter sp.
AAACTAATTTTTATGATTGGCTATAGATTTTTGTCAAAAGACCATTAAAAAAGAGGAAGCTAGGAATTTTTTCATAATGCTATTTAACTATTTAATTCCCATATATATTAGAACGATAACTCCTGTGAAGTTCATTGTGTAGTTTGTCAACTATTGTAGAATAAGTTGCCAATTCTGCTATATTTTCATTTTCATCTGGATCTTTCTCATGATCATAAAGCATGCGGGCAAAGGTTTGATTGTTTTTTTTGTTTATATATTCTGTATAGCTATATTTTGGAGTTTTTATAGTATATGCATTTGAATTGTTTATAAAGATGTGTGACTTCCCTTTTAGACTAGTATTATTTAGAATTGGTACAAGACTTTTGCCTTCCAGTTGATTTTTCGGAACTTCTAAATTGCAGAGTTCTGTTAACGTAGGGTATATATCAACTAATTCAGTTAAGGCATTGGTTGTTCCCGATTTGCCTATAAATGGAGATGAAATAATTAAGGGTATTTGAGTAGAAGTCCTATGGCTTGTCCATTTTGTCCACTGCGCATGCTCTTGTAAATTGTATCCGTGATCAGAAACTAGCACGATAATAGTATTTTTATCCAATCCGGTTGCCTTTAATTTGGCAAGTATTTTTCCTACTAAGGCATCTACGTAACTAACAGTAGCATAATAGCCATGTATAAGGGATATAGCTGTTGAATCACTTACTTTTTTACCTATTGGTGGAATACCTGTATACTGATGTAATTCAGCAGAGCTACTTATGGAAGCTTTTGGAGCATTCTTAGCTACAAAATCATTGTAAGGTTTTTTTATTGTGTTCCTGGGATATTTATTCCAATGAAGGGCAGGTGCATTGAATGGTAAATGAGGACTTATAAAGCCAGCAGTTAGGAAGAAAGGTTGTTTGCTGTTTTTTAATTCCTCTAAATCATTAATCACCTTATTGGTAAGTATTCCATCAATATAATCTGAATCATTTACTTCAGCTTTTTCATAGGCAGGACCCTTATTTGTAGCTTTATAAATAGCCCTGTTTTTTGGCAACAAATAATCGCACCATAAGCTCTGCCACCAATCTGTTGGAGCTAAACCATCAGGGTTTTCGTCAAAAGCATAAGGACGCCATACTTCATTCCAATCACTCATGCGGTCATCTAAATGATGATATATTTTTCCATTAGAAATTGTTGTATATCCATTTTGTTTAAATAACTGAGGAAGTGTTGTAACGTTCGGAGTATCTTCTTGAACAAACACTTTGTAATCTCTAAAAATATTTTTTGTTGGACGTATACCGGTTAGCATACTAGCTCTTGAAGCACCACAGACCGCAACATTGCAGTATGCACTATTAAATTGAATTCCTTCTTTAGCAAGTTTATCAATATTAGGTGATTGTATTTGTGTTTGACCATAGCACCCCAATTGTGGTCGCAAATCATCCATATACAACAGTAAAATATTTGGCTTTGGTGCAGGAGTATTTTTACAACTAAATAATAAAGTTCCCAAAAAACATCCTAACATTATTTTTAAATAATTTGCTTTCATTATTTTAAGAATTAAAAAAGGTTCTAATAAGTTTCAAATGTAAAAGTAATTTTTTTTTACTTTTACGTTATGAACAAAATTGAACATATTGGAATAGCAGTAAAAGATTTAGAAAAATCGAATAAATTGTTTGCAGCACTCTTTGGAAAGCCGAATTATAAAATTGAAGAAGTTACTTCAGAAGGAGTAAAAACAGCATTTTTTAAATCAGGACCAAATAAAATTGAATTGCTTCAAGCTACACATTCAGAAAGTCCAATTGCCAAGTTTATAGAAAAAAAAGGAGAAGGAATTCATCATATTGCATTCGCAGTTTCAGATATTGTATCAGAAACTAAAAGACTACAAAAAGAAGGTTTTGTTGTTTTAAATGAAACACCAAAGAAAGGTGCAGACAATAAGGTAGTCGTATTTTTACATCCAAAATCTACAAATGGGGTTCTTGTAGAATTATGCCAAGAGATAGAATAGTTAAATTACTGCCAACTCCTTCTGCCAAATGCAGACTAATTAGTATCTTGCACACTTTAAAAATTATTCTAAAAATGTCTTCAAAAATTGATACTTACCAAAAAAGACGTCTGCAGTCTTCTTATTTTTCTGTGGTGGTAAGTATTGCTCTTGTTCTTTTTATGGTCGGCATTTTAGGACTAGTTTTATTAAAATCAACCCTAGTAGCAAATCGGATAAAAGAAAAAGTAGCAATTACCTTGTTTTTAAAAGATGATGTTTCTCCAAATATGAGAAATACATTAAAAGCTTCCATCCAGAAAGAAAATTTTACAAAAAGAATTATATATACTAGTAAAGAAACGGCTGCAAAAATTTACAGTAAAGAAATAGGGGAAGATTTTTTAAACTTTTTAGGTAAGAATCCCTTAAAAAATGCAATAGATATTTATTTAAAAGCAGATTTTGTAACGCCAGAAAAAATGAAGCAATTAGAAGAGCGTTTTTCAAAAAATGCCTTTGTAGCTGCTGTTTCTTATGATAAATTATTAATTAATTTACTAACGAAAAACATTCAGCGAATTGGCTTTTGGTTGTTTGTTTTTAGCGGATTTTTTGCTTTCGTAGCCATGATTTTAATTAATAGTTCAATTAGGTTGTCTATTTATTCCAAACGGTTTAATATTAAAACCATGCAAATGGTAGGAGCAACTAAAGGTTTTATTAGAAAACCTTTTATTTTGAGAAGTATAAAATTAGGAATGATTGCGGCAGTTATCGCTCTTATTGGAATAGCATTTATTATCTATTATTTAGACAAATACGCCCCAAGTCTAGAATTAGTAAAAGACTATATTACTCTAGCATATGTAGTTGGGGGTATTTTAATTTCAGCTTTTATAATTACTTGGGTAAGTACTTTTTTAGCAACTCAACGTTTTTTAAATTTACAAACAGACGAACTTTATTACTAATAATATGGAAACTCAAAACAGTCAAAAACCTGCTTTTTTATTTGGTAAAAGAAATTATAAAATCATGATTATCGGAATCATTTTTATTATACTGGGTTTTGTATTTATGGCAGGAGGAGGAAGTGATAATCCGGAAGTTTTTAACAAAGAAATCTACAATTGGCAACGCATAAGATTAGCTCCAACCCTTGTAATAATTGGTTTGGGAGTAGAAATTTATGCTATTTTAGTAAATCCGAAAAAATAAATATGGATATTTTAGAGGCAATAATCCTTGGTGTAATTCAAGGTTTAACAGAGTTTTTACCGGTATCATCTAGTGGACATTTAGAATTAGTAAAAGCACTTTTAGGAGATGCTTCTTTGCCAGAAGAGAGTTTAACTTTTACGGTAGTTCTTCACTTTGCAACAGCGTTAAGTACCCTTGTTATTTTTAGAAAAGAAATTATAGAAATATGCAAAGGATTGTTTCAATTCAAATGGAATGATGAATGTAAGTTTTCGATAAAAATTACTATTTCTATGCTTCCTGCAGTAATTGTAGGGCTCCTTTTTGAAAAAGAACTAGAATCTTTTTTTGGAGGCAAAATACTATTAGTTGGAGGTATGTTATTGCTAACAGCGTTGTTGTTATTATTGGCAGACAAAGCAAAAAACACAAACAAAGAGGTTTCATTTTCTAATGCTATACTCATTGGTATTTCTCAAGCAATAGCTATGTTACCAGGTATTTCTAGATCTGGCGCAACCATTTCTACATCGGTTTTATTGGGAGTTGATAGAACTAAAGCTGCTAAATTTTCATTTTTGATGGTGGTTCCATTAATTTTTGGAAAAATAGGGAAAGATGTTCTAAGTGGAGATATAAATTTCCAATCTTCCCAAATCGTTCCTATTGCTGCGGGTTTTATTGCTGCCTTTTTAGCTGGTTTATTGGCTTGTAAATGGATGATTTCTTTAGTACAAAAAAGTAAACTGTCTTACTTTTCAATCTATTGTGCAATAGTAGGAAGTATTGCAATTGGCTA
>JAQWOW010000304.1 GCA_029245665.1 Polaribacter sp.
GGATATACTTGAGAATCCATAAACATATCAATGGCAATTTCTTCTCCTTTTTTCATGTTTTTAACATCACGATTTCTTAAATAATAGAAAGAAGAAAGCATGTCTTGTACATTATAAAAGGCAACAGAAGTGTCTTTTTGTAGCGTAAAATCTTGAATATATGCTTTTTTGGAGTCATAATTAAAAGAGATTATCCTATGTTTTTTGTATCCTCCCTCATTGATCTTTCTTTTAAAAACATAGGGCTTAACAGTATCCTTATCAAAGTAGGATTCATATTTATCTTTTACTTCAAAAAACCACTTTACAGGGCCAGAAGTCCATCCAGAACCAGTTGAATGAAATACTTTCTTACCATTAAAATCCTTTTCTTCAACTTCTAAAATAGCAGTTCCTGCTCTTAAAAATCCACTGTAATTCATTTTATACTTCAGCCATTCACCACTCTTGAAAACAACAGTTTTTTCTTGACTAGAAATAGTTGTGAAAAAGAAAATAATAAAAAATAATAGGATGTAATTTTTCATAAAAATCAAACTTATAAAAAAGGATTGACAAATTCCGTTCCAAAACAGGAAAAAGTCATTTGATACACTTTTATAAATGAGTTTTAAAACACTATTAATGAGTTAAAATGTTCCCCAAGTCTTTAATTCCTCTTCACTCCACAAATAGGGATAAAAAATTCTTTTTTGATATTTTGGATGCATGTATTTACGCCAACTAGATCCTCCTGTTGCTTCTAAGTCTTTCTCTTTTCCGCCCAAATACTTACCAGCGGCATTGTAATGAGCCATTACCCACTTGACATTTACCGTATAATCATAATGACGCATTGCTTTGATTAAGGCCTCGTTTTCTTGAACTTTTTTGGGTAATTGTTTGAATTTTTCAGAAAGATTAATATCAGTATAGTCTTCCATAAAATTGATGAAATCTCCAAGGTATTTTTTCTCAAAAAGAGTTAATAACGTTGATTTCTGACCTGTCGTATAATTTTTACCTGCGGACTGCCAATACAAATGATTGTATGCATTTTTAAAAGAAGAATTTGTATCGATTTTTTTTCTGTACCGTGCGTCAACTAAGTTGATTAGCTCGGTTGATGCAAACTCAATTTTTCTATATTGCGCACTTTGAAAACCGCTTGCAGGTGTTAATGTGTTTCTAAATTTTAGATACTGTTCTTTCTCCATTCCGTCTGCCATCACAGAAAAGGAACTGCAAAGCATGTCAAAATACCTGCTAATTCTACCCAAGTGCATGGTGAATTTATCAGCTGAAACCGCTGTTTCTTTTGCAACTTGATCTATTTCCCATAAAATCATTTTAAACAACAACTCGTTTACTTGGTGGTACATGATAAAAACCATTTCATCTGGTTGTGTTGTTCTTGGAATTTGTAATCCTAACAATGCATCCGTCTGAATATAGTCCCAGTAAGTAATCGGTGTACTCCAAAGTAAACCTTCTAGCATCGCGTCTACAGGAACCCCAAGTTGATCATACTTTTCTTCTATTGCTTTTAAAATTTCTTCTCTCTTCATTTTTTACTGTAAATACTAAAATAAATCTAATTTATTTGGTCTCGTGTACAACTACTGAAATTAAAAGTAATAGAAAAATCAACAAAAAAGGGCATAAATAAACATCCTAAGTACGGAGTTACTTTTGTTCGTTTTTTAACTAATTTAAGTAGTGCTTTTAATTGATTATTCATGAATTGTTCTTGCAAACAAAAAGTCAAAAATAGCACTTTTACATCTCAAAATCTTTTTTTAAAGTCTTTTTTTTATTTATAAAGTTCCTCTTTTTGCTTGTTCTCTCTCTATAGATTCAAACAGGGCTTTAAAATTCCCTGCTCCAAATCCTTTGGCGCCCATTCTTTGAATGACTTCAAAAAATAAAGTAGGTCTGTCTTCTACTGGTTTTGTGAAAATTTGAAGTAAATAACCCTCTTCGTCTGCATCAATCATAATCCCCAACCCCTTTAGTTTTTCAATATCTTCTCTTAACTCATGGCTAAATTCTTCCAATCTCCCAGGAACTGCTTTGTAATAAGCTTCAGGTGGCGTTGATAAAAACTCAACTCCGTTTAATTTTAACTGACCAACTGTTTTAATAATGTCGTCTGTAGCAACAGCAATGTGCTGCACTCCTGCGCCTTCATAAAAATCTAAATACTCTTCAATTTGAGAACGTTTTTTCCCTTCTGCTGGTTCGTTTATTGGAAATTTAATGCGCCCATTCCCATTAGACATTACTTTACTCATTAAAGCAGAATATTCTGTATGAATTTGCTTGTCGTCAAAAGACAAAAAGTTTTCAAACCCCATTACCTCTTCATACCATTGTACCCAAACATCCATTTGATTCCAACCAACATTACCAACCATATGATCGATATATTTTAAACCTGCAGCTGGTGGATTGTATGCTGATTCCCATTTTTGAAAACCTGGTAAAAAAGGGCCTGTGTAATTTTTACGCTCTACAAACATGTGAACGGTTTCTCCGTAGGTATAGATTCCTGCTCTTACAACCTCTCCGTGTTCATCTGTTTCTGTCGTTGGTTTCATATAAGATTTTGCTCCGCGGGAGGTAGTTTCTTCATAGGCCTTTTTGGCATCCTCTACCCAAAGCGCAACGACTTTTACTCCGTCTCCGTGTTTTACAATATGATTGTTAATTGGAGACAAACTGTTTAATGGAGTTGTTAAAACCAACTTGATTTTATCTTGCGTTAAAACATAACTCACAGCGTCTTTAGAACCAGTTTCTAATCCCTTATAGGCATAGGATTGAAAGCCAAAGGCTGTCTTATAAAAATGTGCTGCTTGTTTTGCATTACCAACGTAAAACTCTATATAGTCCGTCCCTAAAAGGGGAAGAAAATCTTGAGCTCCTTCAAATATTTTTTCTAAACCGTAGTGTACTGATTTTATTTCTTTTTTACTCATCTTTGTATTTTTTAGAAGAAAGAAAAAAAACAAGAAAAATGACTTTTTGAGCTTGTTTTGAAAGGCAACTGTCATTTTTTGAAATCCTTGATTTTTTTTGCAATCTTTGTTAACTATTCTTGTGTTTTATCTTTTTTTGATAGTTACTATTAGTGTTCGAGTTCGAAGAAGAAACCTAAAATAATATCAATAAAGTGAGAAAGAGTGATCTGTTCTTGGTGAACCTTCTGCAATATTCCTTGAAATAAAACTAGAATAGTTCGTAGTTTAAGGTATTAAGGCAACTCTTTAAATTTTTGTAGTTGGCTCTTTTTCACTTCTCCACTTTTCTGAAAATGAACTCGTCTTTTCTTTGCTCTTATTTCTAGAATCTTTGAATTATTCTAACCAAGACTTATAGTAATTTTCATCTGCAATCTTCATTGCTTCTTCAGTAACTTGTAAGGGCTTAAATGTGTCTACCATCACAGCCAATTCTGCTGTTTTTGTGAGCCCAATACTGCGCTCTGTTGCCCCTGGATGAGGACCATGTGGAATTCCTGCAGGGTGCAAAGAAATGTGGCCTTGATCAATATCATTTCTACTCATAAAATCACCGTCTACATAATACAAAACCTCGTCTGAATCTATGTTACTATGGTTGTATGGAGCCGGAATTGAATCTGGGTGATAATCATACAAGCGCGGTACAAAACTGCAAATTACAAATGCATTTGTTTCAAAAGTTTGGTGCACTGGCGGAGGTTGATGAATGCGCCCAGTAATTGGCTCAAAATCGTGAATTGAAAAGACGTACGGGTAATTAAAACCATCGTAGCCAACTACATCAAAAGGGTGAGAGGCATAAATCATTTCTATAATTTCACCTTGTTTTTTTACCTTGATTAAGAAATCTCCCAACGCATTGTGTGTTTCTAATTCTTGTGGCCTTCTGATGTCACGCTCACAAAAAGGGGCATGTTCTAGTAACTGTCCAAACCAATTCCTATACCGTTTTGGAGTGTATACTGGCGAATAGGATTCTACAATAAAAAGCCTATTCTCTTCATCATCGAAGTCTAATTTGTAAATAATCCCTCGTGGTATCACTAAATAATCTCCGTACTTAAAGTTGATATTCCCTAAATGGGTTCTCAGTTTTCCGGTGCCTTTATGAATGAAAATAACTTCGTCTGCATCTGTATTTTTATAGAAATAGTTATCCGTCGATTTTTTAGGAGCCGATAAAATAATATTACAATCCGCGTTGGTCAATACTACTTTTCTACTTTCTAAATAATCATTTTCTGGAGGGACCTGAAACCCCCTCAAACGATAGGATTGAATATTATTTGCTTTCGCAATTTTAGGTTTTACAGAATATTGTTTTGCTATATTTTTGACCATTGTTGGT
>JAQWOW010000312.1 GCA_029245665.1 Polaribacter sp.
AATCATTTAGACACTCAAAAAAGTGATTCTACAGTTATAAATATTGCCGGAAGACAAAGAATGCTGAGTCAGAAATTAACAAAAGAAATTGTTTCTCTCACTGTTTCTTTTGATGAAAGCAACAGAACTATTCTTAAAAAAAACATCAAAGAAACCCTTATTTTATGGAATTTATCTCATAATTCTCTACAAAAAGGGAATGACAGCTTAGGACTTCCTAAAAAAAATAGCCGTAAAATAAAACAACAATTCACAGCAATTAATCCTGTTTTTAACACCATTCAGAAAGCCTCAAAATCTATTGTCAAAAAGTTAGAAATAAATCCTTTAACATCTATTAATGAGTTGTCTTCAGATATCAAAAAAATTACTAATAATGAGGGTGAATTTTTGTTCATTATGGACAAAATTGTGAATCAATATGATTTAGAAGCCGATGAAAAAGTAGTTTGGTTAAGAAAGTTAGAATTTTCTTTAATGGTGTTGACTTTGTTAATTCTTTTGGGTGAATTTGTATTCATTTTTTGGCCCACAGCCAAATCAGTTAAAGCAACATTATCAGATTTATTATCCGCAGAAAAGAAAGCAAAAAAAATGGCTTTTGATGCAGATGAATTAAGTCTTTCTAAAGAAAAATCAATCAAAGAATTGCGAGTATTAAGTCGCGCAATGGATGAAACTTTATTGTTCGCAAGAATTTCATCAGATGGGAATTTAATTCATATTGGAAATAAGTTTTCACGTTTGTTTAAAGTATCAAAATTGAAGCAAGATGTCTTGTTTTGGAATTTTTTAAGTAGCAATAAAAAAGAGCAATCTCTTATTGAAGATTTAATTAAGAAGTTCAAAAAAACAGGGTGGCAGGGAGAAGTAAAAACAACAATAAAGTACAATATTGCTATTTGGTTAGAAATGGCAATTATTCCATATAGACCAACAGAAGATAAATCTGAACTATTGATTATTGCCTCAGAAATTACAGAAAGAAAATTTGCACAACTAGAAATAGAAATGCTGAATAAGGCTAGTTTTGATGAAAAAATTAGTCAGCAGAAAATCATCTCAAGTAAGATTATTGAAAACCAAGAAAAAGAACAAAATAGAATTGCAAAAGATGTTCATGATGGAATTGGACAAATGCTCACAGGTTTAAAATACAATCTAGAAAGTATAAATATCAATGATATAGAGAAAACTGCTTCTAAAATTGAACACCTAAAAGCCTTAACTACAAATATTATAAAAGGCGTAAGAACTGCCACTTTTAACTTAACACCTCCAGAATTATCCGATCACGGAATTGTGCATGCCATTACAAAATTAAATTTCGAATTGGGGAAATTAACAAGTAAATAAATTCAATTTTTTAACAAAACAGATTTCAATTCACGTTTGGATTCTTTGGTCGAAATTAACATCTATAGAATTACCCAAGAAGCTATTAATAATGCTATTAAATACGCAGATTCCTCACATATTTTGGTATCTTTATCTCATAGCAAAAACATATTAAGTATGGTTATAGATGATGATGGAAAAGGTTTTGAACCATCAAAAGTGAAGAAAGTAAAAAATGGTGATGGAGGAATGGGAATGACTTTCATGAAAGAACGTATTAAATATATTGATGGTAGATTGTTCTTAAATTCTGAACTTGGAAAAGGAACTAGAGTCACTTTGAATATTCCCATATAGAAAATACTCTATAAACGATCACTTCGAAGATTAAAGAAGTCTCATAAATAGATTTATGATGCGATTTCACCTAAAATCTAAATGAGAGCACTGACCTTAAATTGGTTAATTTTAACGAAGTAATATTGTTTTTCAATAAATACGTAGTTCTACTTAAATTTGTTATTTTTGTAAGACAAATATTTTACAATTATGATGATTAATGTAGTTTTGGCTGATGATCACGTCTTAGTTAGAGATGGAATTAAGGCGCTTTTAGAAGATCAAACAGGGATTGCTGTAATAGATGAAGCCTCCAATGGTAAAGAAGCATTGGAAGTGATCTCTAAAAATAAACCTCACGTTTTAATTGTTGATATTCGAATGCCAGAAATGAATGGTATTGAGGTCGTTGCGGAAGTAACAAAGAATCACAAAGAGGTTAAAACATTAGTGCTTTCTATGCACGATTCAGAAGAATATGTTGTACAATCTATTCATGCAGGTGCTGATGGTTACTTACTAAAAGGTGCGAGTAAAAAAGAGTTTCTAAAAGCACTTAATAAAGTTGCAAATGGAGGTAAGTATTTTACTGGAGATGTGTCTAGTATCATTATGAATAATTTTGTAAACGGAAATACAACTAAAGTAGCTAAAACAGTAAAAGAACCTTTAGTACTTCCTTTTAAACTCACAAAAAGAGAAAAACAAATTTTGATTTTAGTTTTAGAGCTAAAAAACAATAAAGACATTGCTGATGAGCTCAAAATTAGCAAACGCACAGCTGAGGTACATCGTTTTAATTTAATGAAAAAGTTAGTCGCTAAAAACCTCCAAGAATTAACCAGTAAAGCTAAAGAATACCAACTAATATAAATATTTTTATGTTTTACTTTTTCAAAACAGCCATTTTTTAACGTCAATTTTACCAAATTCTTAAAATGACTATTGCGTAGTTATTAATTTACTAATAATCAATATATACGTATTTTTTATACTTAAAATTAAGTATTTATACTTAGTTTTGTAATATATATATATGTAATATGTCAACATTATCTCAAGGAAAATCAACAACATTAAGCTTGCTTAATTTTAAAAATGTATCAACCCGTACATTTTGGATTTCATCAATATCTTTCTTTTTATGTTTCTTTTCATGGTTTGGTATTATTCCATTTATGCCAGATGTTGTAAAAGATTTAGGATTGACTCCAGATCAAAAATGGAATTCTATCATTTTAGCAGTTTCAGGAACTGTTTTTGCGCGTTTGCTAATTGGTAAATTGTGTGATAAACACGGACCAAGATTGTGTTATACTTGGTTGTTAATATTAGGAGCTATTCCAGTTATTCTTTGTGGATTCGTGCAAACACCAACTCAATTTTTAGTATGTAGGTTATTTATTGGTTTTATTGGTGCTTCTTTTGTTATTACGCAAGTGCACACTTCTTTAATGTTTGCACCAAATGTTGTAGGTACTGCTAATGCAACTTCTGCAGGTTGGGGGAACCTCGGCGGCGGAGCAAATAGATTAGGAATGCCTTTAATTGCTGGTACAGTAGTTGCTTTAGGAGTAGCAGAGGCAGAGGCTTGGAGGTATTCTATGGTAATTGCTGGTATTGTTTGTTTTTTAATGGGAATTGTATATTTCTTTTGTACAAAAGATACTCCAAAAGGAAACTTCAAAGATTTAAAAGCATCAGGAGAAATGATTGCTACTACAAAAGATCAGGTAGGGTTTTTAGAAGTTTTGAAAGATTATAGAGTTTGGATTTTATTTGTGGTGTATGCAGCAAGTTTCGGAATTGAATTAACGGTTTACGGAACAATGGATGATTATCTTCAAAATACATTTCAATTAAAAAGAGTAACAGCTGGTAATATTGTATTATCATTTGCGTTGATGAATATTTTTGCAAGAACTTTAGGAGGTTTCTTTGGTGATAAATTTGGAAAATTGAAAGGCTTAAGAGGTCGTGTTTTATTCTTGTCTTTTATACTGACAATACAAGGAATTATGCTGATTTCTTTCTCTAATGCACCTAATTTGTTTTTAGGAATTGCCTTATTAATAGCATTTAGTTTAAGTGTACAAATGGCAGAAGGCGCAACATTTTCTGTTGTTCCTTTTATCAATAAAAAAGCAATAGGTTCTGTCTCTGGTATTGTTGGAGCTGGAGGGAATGTTGGAGCATTTTTAGCAGCAATATTATTAAAATCGAAGTCTTCGGTAGCAGAAAAAGCGGCAATTATAGCCAACGAAGGGTTGGGGGAAGAAGTTGTAAGATCAGCCCAATCTCTTGCCTCATCTAATGCAGTTTCAAGTGGGTATTTATGGATTGGTTTTGTCGTATTAATTACTGGAGCAGTAGCCTTAACGATAAAGTTTTCTGAAGAGGAAGAAGAAAATGCAGATGCGCCTCGTAAGATCAATGAAATTTCCCCAAAACTCATTCCCATAAAAGTAAAAAAATAACAAATAGACAATCACTCAAATAAAAACTAAATAACAAAATTAATTATTTATGAAGTGATTTTTTATTGATATAAAAATTCAAAGTATGGTTTTTTAGGGTATTCAAAATAATAAAATCAAACTTTGGTTAGTAAAATTTTAATGCCGTATTTAGTATAAAATCTTGGTCTAAATGATGAAAAATGAAGTAAAAACAACCTGTTCCTATTGTGGTGTAGGTTGTGGAATTATCGTAAAAAAAGACAGCAACAACAAGGTTTTTGTTGAGGGAGATAAAGAGCATCCTGTAAATAAAGGAATGTTGTGTTCTAAAGGGATGAATTTGCACTATGTTGCCAATGATACTTCAGATAGAATTTTATATCCAGAAATGCGTTGGTCTCGTTCTCACCCTCGTGAACGCGTTTCTTGGGATACTGCATTAGACAGAGCTGCCAATGTTTTTAAATCAATCATAAAAAAACACGGACCCGATTCAGTGGCTTTTTATGTTTCAGGACAAAGTTTAACTGAAGAATACTACATTGCTAACAAGTTAACGAAAGGGTTTATAGGTACAAATAACATAGATACCAACTCACGTTTATGCATGAGTTCTGCTGTAGTTGGTTACAAGAAAACCTTTGGGGAAGATAGTGTACCTATTTCATATGCAGACATAGAATTGGCAGACACTTTTTTAATCACAGGTGCAAATCCTGCTTGGTGTCATCCTATTTTATTTAGAAGAATAGAAAAACGAAAAGAAGAAAATCCGAATGTAAAAATCATTGTAATTGATCCTCGAAAAACAGATTCAGCAAATTTTGCGGATTTGCATTTACAACTCATACCAGGAACTGATGTGGTTCTATATAACGCTATAGGAAGGCGTTTGTACAAGAGAGGCTTAATTGATGAGAAATTCATCAAAAGACATACCCAAGGTTTTGAAGATTATAAGAAAGTTATTCTAGGAACAAATCTTAAAAAGGCTTCAAAAATTACAGGTGTTTCACAAGACGATATTGAAAAAGCAGCAGAAATGATTGGGCTTTCAAAAGGCTTTATCAGTATGTGGGCAATGGGTTTAAATCAAAGTGTGGT
>JAQWOW010000004.1 GCA_029245665.1 Polaribacter sp.
ATATTTTTATTAATTTAATTCCAAAAATGCGGATGCAAATATATGATAATTAATCTACTCCAAAAATAATAAGACCTAAAATTATTTGAATTATAAAATGTAATATTGCAAATCTATTCTTAAAAAATGATTTTTTCTAACGCATTAATACACTGGTACTTAAAAAACAATAGAAAATTACCCTGGCGTGAAACCAAAAACCCTTATTTTATTTGGTTATCAGAAATCATGTTGCAACAAACAAGAGTTGCTCAAGGTTTGTCTTATTATAAAAAATTTACAGAAGCTTTTCCTTCTATTTTTGAGCTCGCAAAAGCAAATGAAAGTACCGTTTTAAAAATGTGGCAAGGTCTTGGATATTATTCGAGAGCTAGAAATCTTCATTTTACTGCAAAATATATTGCAACCGAATTGAATGGTGTATTCCCGGCTACTTTTAATGAAATTATAAAACTAAAAGGAATTGGAGACTATACAGCTTCTGCAATTTCATCTATTTGTTTTAATGAACCTACAGCCGTTGTTGACGGAAACGTATACAGAGTGCTTTCTCGCTATTTTGGGATTAAAACACCTATTAATTCATCTTTGGGCATTAAAGAGTTTAAAGCACTGGCACAGGTATTAATTGACGAAACTCAACCAGGAACTTTTAATCAAGCTATTATGGATTTTGGTGCACTTCACTGCAAGCCTCAAAACCCTTCATGCAGTTCTTGCCCATTTTCTGAAAGCTGCGTTGCTCTTGAACAGAATCGAATAAAAGAACTTCCCGTAAAAGAAAAGAAAGTAAAAGTTAAAAAAAGATATTTTAATTATCTCGTTATGGTCACCAGTGATGGTAAGACAATATTGTCTGAAAGAAAAGGAAAAGGAATTTGGCAAGGTCTGTATCAATTCCCTTTAATTGAAACCAACAAAAACATTTCTATAAATGAGCTTATTTCAAAAGATGAGTTTGTAAATTTATTTCCTTTTAACAGTTCTATTTCGCTATTTAACAAAAAGGAAATTGTGCACAAATTATCACATCAACATATCAGTACAAAATTCTGGATTATTGAAACTGAAAATTCTCAGGAAATAAAAATTAAATGGGCTGAAATAGAAAAATATCCAGTTCCTATTTTAATTGCAAATTTTTTAGAAGCTTTTTCAACAAAAAAGTAATTGATATTTTTAGTACTTTTGATATATAAATATAAAATTTATGGCAGGAACAATAAATAAAGTAATTTTAATTGGTAATTTGGGAGATGATGTTAAAATGCATTATTTTGATGATAAAAACAGTGTAGGAAGATTTCCAATAGCTACCAGTGAAAGTTATACCAATAAGACTACTGGAGAAAAAGTGACAACAACAGATTGGCACAATATCGTTGTTCGAAATAAATTAGCAGAAATTTGTGAAAAATATCTAAGCAAGGGAGACAAAGTATATGTTGAAGGAAAGTTAAAAAATCGTCAATGGGAGCAAGATGGAGTAAAACGTTATTCTACAGAAGTTCAAGTTCATGAAATGACCTTTTTATCGACTAAAAAAAATGCTGAAAACTCGAACAATTCTGCCGCAAACATCCAAAACTCTTCTACCAAACCAAAATCGGTTGCAACAGAAGAAAATGATGATTTACCTTTTTAATAATTTATAATTACAGCACTTGGGCCCAGATCCTGAATTTTTATTTTTTGCCTCAATAGATTTCCTAACCACATTTAATGCTTTTGCATTGCTAGTTTTACTAATCTGTTCCGCATTAATTTCGGGAACAGAAGTCGCTTTTTTCTCACTTTCCAAAGCAGATTTAAACGACCTTCCTAAAAACAGAAAAGAAGAAAATATTGTTGTAAATTTATTGCAAAAACCTAGAAAATTATTAGCCACTATTTTAATAACAAACAACTTTATAAATATTTTAATTGTTTTGTTATTTGCTTCTTTGGCAGAAACATTATTTGGCACTTTCAATAAAAAAATAAATTTATATTTCTTTAGTTATCCGATACGTTTTTTTATAGAAATTGTTCTTGTAACTTTTTTAATTCTTTTATTTGGCGAAGTTTTACCAAAAGTCTACGCTTCTAGAAATGCACTTCAATTTTCTAAAAGAATGTCTAAATGCATTCATTTCACAAGCATCTTATTAACTCCGTTTAGCTTGCCTTTAATCACCTTAACAAAATGGATTGAAAAGAGATTTGGAAGTAAAAACTCCACCTTTTCTGTAGAAACTTTATCACAAGCATTAGAGTTAACATCAGAGGGAGCAACTACAAAAGACGAGCAAAAAATATTAGAAGGCATTGTTACTTTTGGAAACACGGAGACCGTCCAAATTATGAAGCCTCGCATAGACATTTTTGCACTTTCTGATGACGAAACCTATGAAGCTGTATTAGATAAAATTTTAAAAAACGGGTACTCTAGAAACCCCGTTTACAAAGATAATATTGATACTATTATTGGTGTTTTATATGCAAAAGACTTACTAGCCCATTTAGATAAGACATCTTTCAAATGGGTAGAATTACTTCGCAAACCTTTTTTTGTGCCAGAAAACAAAAAATTAGATGATTTATTAAGTGATTTTAAAGAAAAGAAAAATCATTTGGCAATCGTAGTAGATGAATATGGCGGCACAAGCGGATTGGTGACCTTAGAAGATGTCATTGAAGAAATTGTTGGAGATATTAATGATGAATTTGATGATGATGATTTGTTCTATTCTAGAATAGATGATAAGAATTATATTTTTGAGGGCAAAACAACCATCAAAGATTTCTGTAAAGTTATAGGTGATGAAGATGAAGCATTTTTTGAAGAAGAAAAAGGAGAGAGCGAAACCATTGCCGGATTTATACTAGAAATTTCAGGAAAATTTCCAAAAAAAAATGAAAAAATACACTTTGATAAGTATACATTTACCATTGAAGCACTTGATAAAAAACGCATTAAACAAATTAAAGTAACTAAAAATGCGTAATCTATTTCTATTCATATTCACTCTTATTTTTATTTCCTGTAAAAAAGATGTTTTACCAAAACCCAAAGCATATTTAAGTTTAATATACCCTAAAAAATCTTATAAGAAGTTCCCCTTAAAAAAACCTTATTTTTTTGAAGTTTTAAAAAATACCTCTGTTATTAATGAACCTAATAATTGGTTAAAAATTAGATACCCAAACTTAAACGCATCAATAAATATTACATACAGACCCGTTCATAAGAACTTAAAAGAACTCCTAACAGAAGCAGAAAAATTAGTTTTTAAACACACTTTAAAAGCTGATCAAATTATCCCAAAAGATTTTGTTTATCCGAAGAAAAGAGTCTTTGGTAGTTTTTATGAAATTACTGGAAATGCTGCTTCTCAAATTCAGTTTCACATCACTGATAGTACAAAAAACTTTATAAAAGGCTCTTTGTATTTTTACACAAAACCAAACTACGACTCTATTTTACCTGCAGTCAGCTATATTAAAGAGGATATCTTTCATCTAATAGAAACTTTAGAATGGAGATAATTTTTTTAAACACTTTCTTTTTTAAGTCACAAAAATGAAGAATTCACATGTAAAAAACCTGTCATTTTTACTATTAGCAACATTTTTTATAAGTACTTCTGGCGTTTTAGGAAAATACATTGCGTTAACACCTGAAGTAATTATCTTATGTCGGGCTTTTTTATCTGCTATTTTTATTTATATATTTTGCCGTTTTAAAAAAATAAAATTAAAAATTGATTCAAAAAAAGATGGAATATCATTTGCAATAAGTGGTTTTTTTATGGCAGGCCATTGGATCAGTTATTTTTATGCACTAAAACTTTCTAATGTGGCAATTGGCATGTTGTCTCTGTTCACCTTCCCTGCAATTACTACCTTATTAGCCCCTTTTTTTTCAAAGCAAAAACTAAACTCTACTCATATTTTTCTTGCATTTTTGGTTTTAATTGGAGTGTATATGCTTGTACCAGATTTTTCTTTGGAAAATAAGTATTTAAAAGGAATTCTATGTGGTATTTTTTCTGCTTTCTGCTATGCCCTGAGAAATCTTACCATAAAAAAACACGTCAAAAAATACAACGGTAGCATGCTAATGTTTCACCAAATGATGATTGTTTCTGTATTATTAATTCCTGTGCTATTTTTTAGTGATTTTTCAAACTTAGAAAGTCAACTTCCACTAGTATTGTTAGTCGCATTATTAACAACAGTTATTGGACATACAATGATCCTAAATTCTTTAAAACACTTCTCTGTTTCTACTGCTAGTATTATTAGTAGTATTCAACCTATTTTCGGGGTGATTATCGCTTATATTTTTGTGGGTGAGGTACCAAGTTTGAATACTTATATTGGTGGTAGTTTAATTTTACTTACAGTTGTAATTGAAAGTATTAGAAGTAAAAATAATACTTAAAACAATTTTTTATCACTAATGTCTAAATAATTCCGTTTTACAAATGCTAAAATTGTTTCTAAAATTTCTCCCATATTTTCACACTCTTTAAACTTAACATCTCCAACGTATTTTATGAGATGTTTTTTTAGGAGAAGTACGTTTCTAGGGAAAGAAATTGTATCATTTTTAATGCATTTTATTAAACGAGCTGTTCTTCTTGGAAATGTAATCATTCTCTTTGCCATAAAAGAACGCTCTTCGATCTTATACTGGTTAATAGAAGTATTGTCTAATTTTTTTCCTATCATTTCTATTATTTTAAAATTTTCTCTCAGGAATTGTAGGTTGTAGACTTTTAAATTTCCTTCAAAAGATTGTTGATCGAAATCAATGGCTCTAATTTTATAGATAATTTGATCAAAATCATGTGTTGGAATAATTACATAATTGTAAGAACGCATGTCTCCAAGCAATCGAACTAAACAACGTTCTTTAAATTTTACAAATTCTTTTGCTATTTGAGATTTTTCTGATTCTGAGCATTTTGGCAAGAAATCTTTGATAAAATCATCACCAGGAATTCCTGCAATATGCTCTTCAATTAAGGTTTCTTTGTGCACTAAAAAATTCATATTATGTGGCGAAAGAATATGCTCTAATTCTAAACCATAAATACGAGAAGCATCTGCTTTTTTTACATAAAAATAAGTGTAATTATCATTTAGAATATTTCTAATTTTAATACGGAATGGTTTTGAATTACCAAACGTACAATAATCAATAGCGTCTACATTTAAAAACGGAATGGTTTCATCACTCCCGTCTGAATGGAGCATTGTATATATTTTTTTTAGACTCCTATCAATCTCTTCTCTATCATATTCAGAATAATAGGTTCTTATCCACAAAGTG
The DNA here is from genome assembly GCA_029245665.1 of Polaribacter sp. Taxonomy (GTDB): domain Bacteria; phylum Bacteroidota; class Bacteroidia; order Flavobacteriales; family Flavobacteriaceae; genus Polaribacter. Next base: position 5,321 of record JAQWOW010000004.1, read on the forward strand.
TCCTCATCATTTCTATCATACACAATAACAGAGCCCTGAAAGCGCAGTAAATCGTCATAAAAAATAGGTATTTTTATGTTTCTATTGTATTTTATCAAATACTTTTCAAGCATTTCATTAATAGGAAATGTTGGTTTTTTTTTTGACATCAATTTTTTTGCTACTGCCATCTTTTGAATTGATTTTCCTCAAAAATAGGCATAAATAAAAGAATCTTTCTAATTTCATTTTATCAAAAGAATCTATACATTTTTATCAAGTTACTTTTCTTGAAAGAATAATAAGTTTCTTCAGTAGGTGAAAAGAATTCTCTTATACATTAAATCAATTCAAACAACTTTCCTGGTAAAGGTTTTGTAACTCCTTTTAATTCCATCTGCAATAAAATGGAGGATAATTGAAAAATAGCAATATTGCATTCCAATGAAATAACATCTAACAATTGTGGTCCTTTTTGATGAAGAAAATCATATATTTTTTGCTCGTTTTCATTCAAATTAATAACTAATTGTTTTTGAATAGACTTCGGTTTCTCTTGAATATCCCAATTCAACATTTTTATAATATCTGATGCTGAATTTAATAAATGTGCTTTGTTGTTTTTAATGAGATTATTACATCCTCTACTATAAATGTCTGAAGTTCTACCAGGAACGGCAAATACATCTCTATCATAAGAATTGGCAATATCTGCGGTGACTAAAGACCCTCCTTTTACCGCAGACTCAATAACAACAGTTGCTTTAGAAATCCCTGCAACTATTCTGTTTCTTTTTAAGAAATTTTCTCTTAACGGAGTTTCATCGTGCCAAAATTCCGTTAAAAACCCTCCGTTTTCATTTACTTGATGTATGTATTTTTTGTGAAATTTCGGATATATATGTTCAAAGCCGTGAGCTAAAACAGCAATCGTTTGTAAGTTGTTTTTTAGGGCAGCTTTGTGCGCACAAATATCAACACCATAGGCAAAACCACTAACAATTATTGGATTGAACGCTGAAATATCTTTGATCAATTCATTACAAAAATCCCGTCCATAAGAGCTTATATTTCTAGTGCCAACAACCGAAATAATCCTGTTATCAGAAAAATCTATATTTCCATCTTTAAAAAATAATATTGGACCGTCTACAGAATGTTGTAAATTTTTGGGATAATCGTCGTCTAAAAAATAAGAATAAGAAATCTTATTTTCTTGAATATATTTGAGTTCTTGTAATGCAAATTCAATATTTTTTTTGTCAAAAAGATGGCTTAAAACATGGGTTCCTATTCCGTTTATTTTTGACAAAACTCGAGACTTTTCTTTAAAAATTTGGGCAACATCACCAACACTTACAATGAGCTTTTTGGCTAAAATATCACCAATAAACTTACATTTCTGCAATCGCAAAGTAGCCAATAGTTTGTCTTCTTCCAATTTCATAACAATTTGAATACCAAGATATAAAATAATTGTTGATAAAAAACAAGAGAAACTTTTTCATAAAACATCAAAATTTTTATCTTTGTTAGGATGATTTTAGCAAACTACATTAACGATTTATTATACAGATATGATTGTGTAATTGTGCCTGATTTTGGTGGATTTATAACCAATAGAATTGGTGCAAAAGTGAACAAATTTACACACACGTTTAGTCCACCAACAAAACAAATTACATTTAACAATCTTCTCAAACATAATGATGGTTTATTAGCAAACTATATTGCTTCTTCCGAGAACATTTCTTTTGAAAAGGCATCTACAGCAATCTCCTTGTCTGTCATCAGATGGAAAAATGAGTTGCAGTCTAAATCTGTAAAGATTGAAAACCTTGGTAGTTTGTCTTTAACAGAGGATAAAAAAATAATTTTTGAACCTAATAACCAGGTTAATTATTTGACTGAATCTTTTGGTTTAAAAACAATGGAATCTCCTGCAATTATAAGATATAAAGAACAACTAAAACCTTTGATTCCTGTTCAAGAAAAAGAGAATCATAAAAAGATTCCTGCTTTTATAAAATACGCCGCAGCAGCTGCAATTTTATTAACATTGGGCATTACAGGTTTTAACAGATATCAAAACAATCAACAAAGCGAAGTTTTTGCAAACCAAGAAAAAGCAATTCAAAAGAAAATACAGTCTGCTACTTTTGTAATTTCGAACCCATTACCAACTATTAGTTTAAATGTTAGTAAAGAAGAAGCAAAACATTTTCATCTTATTGCGGGTGCTTTTCAATTTAAAGAAAATGCAAAAAACAAAGTAAAACAACTAAAAGCGAAAGGGTTTGACTCTAAAATAATAGGGACTAACAAATGGGGGCTGACTCAAGTCTCTTTCAATAGTTATTCTACCCGAAACGAAGCAACTAACGATCTGTACAAGATTCGAAAGACTATTTCTAAAGATGCTTGGTTGTTGATTAAAAAAGGAAACTAATTCAAATTTTCTTCCTCTTTTTCTAACTTCTTTTTTTAAAAAAGTGATTGCTATCTTTACTAAAAAATATTTCGATGGAAGCAAAAAATTCAAAAGAGTCTTTAACAGTTCTTACTGACTTAGTTTTACCCGGCGAAACAAATTACTTAGACAACCTTTTTGGAGGTGAACTGTTAGCAAGGATGGATAGAGCCTGCAGTATTGCCGCAAGAAGACATTCAAGAAGAATTGTAGTTACTGCCTCTGTAAATCATGTTGCTTTTAATAAATCTGTTCCTGTAGGAAGTGTTGTAACTATAGAAGCAAAAGTTTCTCGAGCTTTTAATTCTTCTATGGAAATTTATGTAGATGTATGGATTGAAGATAGGCAATCTAGATCTAGAACGAAGGTAAATGAAGGCATTTACACCTTTGTTGCTGTTGATGAAACAGGAAAACCAGTAGCAATTCCTCAAATTATTCCAGAAACCGTGTTAGAAAAAGAACGCTTTGAAGGAGCTCTTAGACGAAAACAATTAAGTTTAGTCTTAGCAGGTAAGTTAGCGCCAAGTAATGCTACTGCTTTAAAAGCACTTTTTAACTAAACTTTTGTTATCCTGAAATTCTAAAATTAGAGCCTCGGTTTTTCGTTGCTGTTAGTAAATAAAAAAATCGTGTTAAAATAGATATTAATGCATCTTATCCCAGTAAGAAAAAACTGAACAAAATTAAATTATCTTTTTAAGATCCAACTAGAAGGATTTAAACGTGTTGTATTTTTAAACAATACAAAAATTAATTTCGTTTTTTTAGAGACTTTGTCTGTAAAAATTTGACCGATTTTTTGACCTGTCAAAATACGATCGCCTTTTTCAACATAGGTGTTCTCCAGATTATTATAAGATGAAATATAATTTCCGTGTTGTATTAATACATTTTTTCTACCCTCAGGACTTACTAAAACATTGAGCACATTACCCTTAAAAATAGCTTCAGCATCTTTCCCCTGTTTAGTAACTATATGAAGACCTGTTCCGTTTACTGAAATCCCTGGAAATGAAGGATGAGGCTGTTTACCAAACTTCCTAACCACAATTCCCTCATCTACGGGCCAAGGTAATTGACCTTTATTCATCTCAAATTTTACCGCCAAAGCTTTTGCCTCCGGACTCAAGATAAACTCGTTTTTAACAATCTTTTTGGGTTTGTTTTTTAGTTTCTCTCTTGCAATTCTATTTGCTCTTGCAATTTCTTCGCGGATTTTTTTATCGATCTTAGCGGTAACTTTTTTTTCTGCTTTAATTTTATTTTGTAAAGTTCTCTTGTACTTACTTCCTTTTTTCTTAATTGCTGTTAATAATTTTTCTTGATTCTTTTTATCAACTTCTATTTGCTGTTTCTGCTGTTTTTCAGATAAAATCAAAGTATCTTTTAATTGCTTTTGAAATAATAAAGAATCGTTCATTTTTTGAACTACACTAGTCTGATTCTCTATCTCTTTCCCTTGATTTTTTCTGAAAGAAGTGTACTGCTTCAAATACGCTAATCTTTTATATGCTTGATAAAAACTTTGAGAAGATAGTATAAACATCATTCTACTTTGTTGTGATTTACTTTTGTATGATTTAAAAATCATTGCTGAGTAGTCTTTTTTTAGCGCAACTAATTTTTTATTTAAATCTTGAAGTTTTACTTCATTTACGCTTATTTCTTTCGATAAAATTGCTGCCTCTGAATTAATGGTAAAAATCAATTGAGTTCGAACATCTATTTTTTTATGAATATCTTTTAAATCATCTAGAACATTTTTTTCTTTCTTCTGTTCATTAAAAAGTAAGGTGTTAATCTGTTTTATCTCTTTGTTTAGTTTTTTTCGCTGTGCCTCTAATTGTTTTCTTGTTTGTCCAAAAACAGAGAAAACACTGAAAAGAAAGAGTAAAATCGATGTATAAAAATGGGAACTTTTCACTATAGTTTTATTTGCTTATAACCGTTTGGGATTGAAAAAGAGAGATCTAAATCTGTATCAAATTGAACTGTTTTTAAAATGAAATCTATATTTGTAAATACCCCTGGTTGGAGTGCTTTTATTTCAATTACTTTTGGGAAAATCTGCTCTTCAAATAAGCCATAAGATAGGTATGAGATATCCAAGCGCTTATTTTTTTTAGAATTTACAATAGACTGTTTGTCTAATTTAAAATGAGACGGATTTACAGAATAGAAAATATCAAATAAGCCTTCTTGACGCTTGGGTGAGAGAACATACGATTTATCTTCTATAAAAACTTGCTGTTTTTGCTCTTTAACATTCGTCAAAGATTGCCCCAATAATAAATTTTGAAGTTGATTAAAATTAATCTCAGTCCCTAATAATTTTTTCAATATTGTAAAATCTCCTTCAAAATAATTTTTTGCGTAAGATGAATAATAACGGACAGAGGTGGGTGTGATTTTAGCTTTAAATAGGGTAATAAATTTTGTCCCTTTAAGCCAAATTACCTCATCTTTTTTCATTTTTAAACTAATTGAAATACGTTGTTTTAGTTTTCCATTATTAAAACTTGCTTTCAGCTTTGCTTCAATTGATGTCTTTTCAAAATTTGAAGCCATGTGTTTTCTCGCTACTTTTCTTGCGGACATTTCCCTAATTTCAACGGGTGTATTCATTAGATTTTTATTTGCTTTACAAGAAGCAAATACAGTCACAAAAACTACAAAATATTTCACAAACTTCATCATTACCCTTTATTTATTTTTGCCTTTTCAATAAATTTTTCTTCTTCTTTTCTATTTCCCAAGCCTCTGTGAGACAAGGCCATTTCTTTATAAAAATATAATTCTATAGGATCATCAATCACGAAATCGAGCCCATTGCTCAAGAACAATAACGCTTTTTTATGTTTCTTCATATAATTTAATGCTTTCCCTTTCATCAAATACACAAAAGGTTGAGCAGGAAAGAGTGAAATTCCCTCAGTAGAATATTGAAGAAGCATTTCAGGCTTCTCTGTATATGCTTCTAAAATTTGCTTTAAAATAGCATATGATTTATTTGTTTTAAATTCATCTTTTAGTGAGTCTACAGTAGATTTTTTTTTAACAACTACAGAAGTTGTTGTTGTTTCTAATTTATTTTTTAATTTTTTATATTTAGAAGTAAGCAAATTGTCTTGCTCCATAAGGTTCATGAGAGAAATAGCACTCTTAAAATCTTTATTCTGCAAATAAATATTTAAGAGAAATGCTCTTTCTTTTAGATCAATATCAACTAATTTTTGCTGGACAATAATTGCTTCTGTCGTATTCTTTTCCTTTAAAAGAATTTGAACAAGATGTTTAAGCATCCATATATTTTTAGGTTCTTTAAGTAACCCTCTATTGATGTATTCTTTTGCCAATAGCATTTTATTGAGTTCAAAATAATTTTTTGAGAACTCAAAGAAAACGGTAGCATCATTTATTGAAATTTGATGACAACTTTCAAGATTTTCAATCGCTTTTTGATAATTTCCAATTGATTTTTCTGATAATGCTTTGAAAAAAAATTGTTGAAATTTCAAGTTTTCTTCTTCCAATGAATCTTTAGCCAAAGGAATGCTATCCTGACAAAATGAGTGCAAAGAAATAAAAGAAAAGAAAAAAGAAAAGAGAATTAATTTGTTGTTGTAAACACCTCTCTTTTCTATTGAATTTTTTTGCTCTATTCTTTTAGTCATTTATATTAATTCGGAATAATCACCAATGCTAACAGATGTATACGAGCCATTATATTTTGCATGGTTTCCAATCATCGCATTGTCTAAATCTGCATTAAAAATCTCAACATTAGATTGAATTAAAGAGTTTACAATTTTAGAGTTTTCTACAATGCTATTCTCTCCAATAGAAACATAAGGGCCTATTGTTGTGTTTTTAAGGACTACGTTTTGTCCTACAAAACAGGGTTGAATAATTTCAGAGTTCTCTAAAACTACATCATGAGAAACTAAATTATTACCAGCTTTGTCTTCAAAACCCAAAACTTGTTTGTTCGTGTCTACTGTTGGGTCTTTTTTACCACAATCCATCCAAGCATTTACGGTACCAGGTACAAATTTTGCACCTTGTAGTTTTAAAGACTCCAATACATTCGTTAATTGATATTCATTATTTTCTTTCAAGTCGTTATCAATTAAATACTGAATTTCTTCACGTACTTTTTTCCCATCTTTAAAATAATAAATTCCAATGATTGCCAGATCAGAAACATACTCTTTTGGCTTTTCTACAAAATCAGTTATGAAACCCTCTTTTAACTTGACAACTCCAAAAGCACTTGGGTCTTTAACTTGCTTTACCCAGATTGCACCATCTGCAGTTGCATCTAATTTAAAATCTGCTTTGAATAAAGTGTCTGCAAAAGCAACAACAAAAGGGCCGCTTAAAGATTCTTTTGCACAATATATAGCGTGTGCAGTACCCAACGCTTCCTCTTGAACATAAACAGTACCCTTCGCTCCAAGTTCTTCTGCAATTTTAATTAATTTTTCTGAGGTATTTTCAGGAAATCCTTTTGCAACAGGACCTATAATAAAGGCGATCTCCTCTATGTTTTGATTTACAACAGACGTAATATCTTCTACCAGACGTTGTACAATTGGTTTTCCTGCAATGACCGTTAATGGTTTAGGGACTGTTAGTGTGTGTGGTCTTAAACGAGATCCAATGCCAGCCATGGGTACTATTATCTTCATGTTTTTTTTGTCAATATTTAAAAACGCAATATAATACTAATTAAGAAATTCATGAAATTGAACTTTGTAAAAGTCAGTTTTATAGTTATAATTTCTAACCCCATATTTCATTAGTTTTGGGGATATAAAAATTTCATTGTTTTCAGTTATTGACAGATATTTTTAATTGCTTTAACTTTACTATGAGAAAAGTGTCGTTTAATCTTTAATCCCCAAACTAAAATTTTCCCAAAAATTAAATGACTTAAAAACCCAAGTTAGCACTTGGGTTTTTTGTTTCTTTGCAAAAAACAAAACTTGTGAATTATTTATCTGTAGAAAATATTTCTAAATCTTATGGAGAACGGATCTTATTTGAAGACATCTCTTTTGGAATTAACAAAGATCAGAAAGTTGCTTTTGTGGCTAAAAATGGAAGTGGTAAAACATCTATTTTAAATATTATTGCTGGATTAGACATTCCTGATTCTGGCCAAGTTGTTTGCCGAAAAGGAATTTCTATAGCATATTTAGCTCAAAAAGACAAGATCGACCCTAAGCTTACCATTGAAGAAACTATTTTCGCCACAGACAATAAAATCCTTTCTATTGTCAATCAATATGAAAGTGCCTTAAAAAACCCTGAAGATGCAGACGCATATCAAGCTGCTTTTGAATTAATGGAGCAATACAATGCCTGGGATTTTGAAACACAGTACCGACAAATTTTATCTAAATTAAAATTAGAAGATCTAACACTAAAAGTTGGCGCTCTATCTGGAGGTCAAAGAAAAAGGTTGTCTTTGGCAATTGTATTAATAAATAAACCAGATTTACTAATTTTAGATGAACCAACCAATCATTTAGATTTAGAAATGATAGAATGGTTAGAGGCTTTCTTTGCAAAAGAAAAGATTACCCTATTTATGGTAACACACGATCGTTACTTTTTAGAGCGCGTATGTAACGAAATTTTAGAATTAGACCAAGGCAAAATCTATAAATACAAAGGTAATTATTCTTACTATCTTCAAAACAAAGAAGAACGTTTAGCGTTAGAAGCAACAAATTTGGGGAAGGCTAAAAGTTTATTTAAAAAAGAATTAGAATGGATGCGAAAGCAACCAAAAGCGAGAACTACAAAATCGAAATCTAGAATCGATGATTTTTACCAAATTAAAGAAAAAGCACATCAACGAAGAAAAGACCATCAAGTTCAA
>JAQWOW010000008.1 GCA_029245665.1 Polaribacter sp.
GCTAAAAGAATATTTTCAAAACCTTCTTGAGCTTTAAGTTGAGATGTAAATGAAAGAAAAATACAGAAAATAAAAAGAATTTTTTTCATAGTAATTTGATTAAATTTTATATAAAGGTATAAAAAAAATCACACTTTGTAATTAAAGTGTGATTTTTAGATTTAGTAATAAAAAATCTATACATCGATATTTGCATATTTTGCATTTCTTTCTATAAAGTCTCTACGAGGTGGAACTTCATCTCCCATTAGCATAGAGAAAACTCTGTCAGCTTCTGTTGCATTGTCAATTTCTACTTTACGTAAAGTTCTAAATTCAGGGTTCATTGTGGTGTCCCAAAGTTGTTCAGCGTTCATCTCTCCAAGACCTTTGTATCTTTGAATAGTTACACTTCCTCCAAGCTTTTGAGCAATTAAATCTCGTTGATCATCGTCCCATGCATATTCTCTTTTTTGTCCTTTTTTAACTAAATATAGAGGAGGCGTTGCAATGTAAATATATCCTTGTTCAACCATTTCTCTCATGTATCTGAAGAAAAAGGTCAATATTAATGTAGCAATGTGAGAACCGTCTACATCGGCATCACACATGATCACAACTTTATGATAACGTACTTTTGATAGATTTAAAGCTCTAGGATCTTCTTCAGTTCCAATCGAAATTCCTAGGGCAGTAAACATATTTTTGATTTCTTCATTTTCAAAAACTTTATGTTGCATTGCCTTTTCAACATTTAAAATCTTTCCTCTAAGCGGAAGAATTGCCTGAAAATTACGATCTCTACCTTGTTTTGCTGTTCCACCAGCAGAATCTCCCTCAACCAGGAAAATTTCACATTGAGCTGGATCCGTTTCTGAACAATCAGATAATTTTCCAGGTAAGCCACCAATAGACATTACAGTCTTACGTTGAACCATTTCACGAGCTTTACGAGCAGCATGTCTGGCTGTGGCTGCTAATATTACTTTTTGGACAATGGTTTTAGCGTCATTAGGATTTTCTTCTAGGTAGTCCGTTAGCATTTCAGAAACTGCTTGAGATACCGCGGAAGATACTTCTCTATTTCCCAATTTTGTTTTGGTTTGTCCTTCAAATTGAGGCTCGGCAACTTTAACAGAAATAATGGCTGTTAAACCTTCTCTAAAGTCATCACCTGCAATTTCGAATTTAACATTCTTAAGCAATCCAGATTCATCAGCATATTTTTTTAGAGTATGTGTTAAACCTCTCCTAAATCCAGATAAATGAGTTCCTCCTTCGTGCGTATTGATGTTGTTTACGTAAGAATGTAAATTTTCTGAATAGGAGGTATTGTATACCATGGCAACTTCAACAGGTATTCCGTTTTTCTCACCTTCCATAGAAATCACATTCGCTGTTAGTTGCTCACGAGTAGAATCTAGGTATTTGATAAATTCTGGCAATCCTTCATCACTGTGAAAAGTTTCAGTTGTAAAATTCCCTTCGTCATCAGTTGTTCTTCTATCTGTTAAGGTGATTGTAATCCCTTTGTTGAGATAGGACAATTCTCGCATACGAGTTGCTAGGGTATCGTAATTGTATTCTGTAGTTTGTGCAAATATTGTTTTGTCGGGTAAAAAAGTAACGATAGTTCCTGTGAAATCAGTATCTCCAATCGTTTTTACTGGGTATAAAGATTTTCCTTCAGAGTATTCTTGTTGCCATACTTTACCTTCTTTATGAACGGTTGCTGTTAAGTGTTGTGATAATGCATTTACACAAGAAACACCAACACCGTGAAGCCCACCAGAAACTTTGTAAGAATCTTTATCAAACTTTCCACCAGCACCAATTTTCGTCATTACAACCTGCAATGCAGAAACACCTTCTTTTTTATGAATTCCAACAGGTATTCCTCGACCGTTATCTTTGGTGGTTATTGAATTATCTTCGTTAATGGTAATATTTATAGTATCACAATAACCTCCCATTGCCTCGTCAATAGAATTGTCTACAACTTCATATACTAAATGATGTAAACCCCGAATTCCTACGTCTCCAATATACATCGAAGGACGCATTCTAACATGTTCCATTCCTTCCAATGCCTGAATACTGGAGGCATCATAATTTTTTTTGTTTTCTTCGCTCATTGTAAAAGTGAATTATATTTTTAGTTGATAAATCGTAACTTAATTGAACTGAATTATGTTTCTCAAATTTACGATTTTTAGAAAGTATTTAAAAGCTTTTTAGAGATTTTACGTTAAAATTATGAACATTTGTTGATTTCTTAAAAATGCCTTAAACACCCTAAAAATAGCCTTAAAATTAATTGTATTTTTTTTTAATGCATTTTTAAATTATAACTTTTTTAAAACAGCTTAAAGCTTTGGTTTTTTATTCTTGAATTGGAATTGTTTGAGTAAAATAAGTCTAGTTTCACCGAATTATATCAATAATTTTTTTGGTATTAACTATTTTTTTTATTTTGAGAATCATTGAATTTTTAATGAATCTTTTTCTTTGTGAGTTTATTTTAATGTATGTGTAATTAATTATCAAAATTTTATAAATACCGCAAAGGCTTTGTAAAAAGTTTAAAAAGAACTTTTTGTCCCATTTATTCTACTTATCTTTGTGTTATAATTTAGCAACCATGATAATAAATAACAATAATCGTAATTTCAATAATCCTAATTTGTTAGGATAGGAAGGTTGTTGTTTAGAAATATATAAAACCTTCCAATTTTGGAAGGTTTTTTTTTAAATCTAAAATTAAAAGAGATGAGTAAAATTATGACAGTGGACGTATTGTCAAGTATTAAAGGTGCGCAGCCGTCAGAATCTGTGAATTCATTATTTGAAGTAATTAAAAATGCCAACACAACAAATAATTCTTTTAATCAAAATCATAATAACGCAGTATTCTTAGATGATTTAAGGGAAGATGTTGTTTTTCATAGTCCTAAAATTGAAAAACAAATCATCATAGAAAACTTTCCGAGAGAAAAAAAAGGGTATTTGGTGGTTTCTAAAGTGATTGAAGAATAGTTATGGAATCTCAAATACGTACCATTCACCAGCAATTGATAAACAAAGAAATTACTTGTACACAGTTAGTACAAGAAAGACTAGAATTATTAAAATTGAATACTCATGTTACTGTTAATTCACTTCTAGAAGCTTCAGCCTTAGAATCTGCCACAAAAGTAGATGCTAAAATTAAAAGTGGCCAAGAAATAGGATTGTTAGAAGGAATCCCTTTTGGAATTAAAGATGTATATATGCTTCAGGGAACATATACTTCAGCAAGTTCAGATTTGCTTAAAAATTACAAATCTTCCTATACTGCAACTGCAATTCAAAAATTATTAGATGCCGGAGCGATTCCGTTAGTAAAAGAAAATTGTGATAGTTTTGGTCACGGTTCCTCATCAGAAAATACTATTTTTGGAGCTGTAAAAAATGCTGTAAATCCAACTCTTGTTGGTGGAGGTTCTAGTGGAGGATCTGCTGTGAATGTATCAAAAGATTATACTGTTTTTTCAATTGGAGGGGATACAGGAGGGTCAATTAGACAACCTGCAGGCTACAATAATGTTTATGGTTTTAAACCAACTTATGGTAGAATTTCACGATTTGGATTAATGGCATATGCTTCTTCAACAGATTGTGTTGGACCCATTACAAAATCGATAGAAGATGCAAGAATCGTTTTAAATACAATCAGTGGAAAAGATTTAAAAGATCAAACTACATACCATTCTGAAAAAATTTTAGAAGAAGCAATTTTAAATTCTGATGCTATAAAAACAGTTGGATATTTTAAAAACTTTCTAGAAAGTGATGCTATTGATACTCAAATAAAATCTGATTTTTTAGCATCAATAGAAAAAATAAAGTCTAAAGGAATTCAAGTTAAAGCACTCGATTTTTTTGAGTTAGACACCTTAGTTTCTACTTATTATACTTTGGCAATGGCAGAAACTGCCTCAAATTTGTCAAGATTAGATGGTACAAATTATGGAAATAGAATAGAAGGAGAGAATTTAAAAGAAACCTATTCAATTACACGGTCGGAAAATTTTTCCGAAGAAACCAAGCGAAGAATTGTTGGTGGAAATCAAGTGTTATCTCAAGGTTTTTCTGATGAAATTTATTTAAAAGGATTAAGTTTAAGAGATCAGATTGCTGAAAATTTTAAAAAAGATTTTATGGAAGTTGATGTCATTTTATCACCTGTAACACCCAACCTACCTCCAGCAATTGGAGATAGTTTAAAAGATCCTTTGGCAATGTATTTGTCAGATGCATATACAGTAGGTTTTAGCTTGGGACAATTACCAACTTTAACAATGCCTAAAGGAACTGAAACAGGACTACAAATTACAGCAGCAAAAAATAATGATGAACTCGTTTTTAAGTTTGCTAACTTCTTAAAAGATATCATATAATGGAACTGAAACAATTAAATGAGCTGATAAAAAAGCACGACTTAGAGTTGGTCATTGGTTTAGAAACACACGTTCGGTTAAATACCAAAACCAAGTTGTTTTGTTCTTGTGCAAATGAAGAAACAGAAGAGCCAAATCAACATATTTGTTCAGTTTGTACTGGTCAAATGGGAGTATTGCCGTCTATTAATAAAGAAGCAATTAAGAAGGCTATCTATTTTGGAAAAGCAGTAAAATCTACTTTTTCAAATGAAGTGATTTCTTGGGATAGAAAGCATTATGAGTACCCAGACAACCCAAAGAATATTCAAATTACACAGTTTCACAATCCTGTAATCCCAGACGGACAAGTTTCATGTTTTAGAAATGATGGTTCTCAATTTACAGTCAATCTAACTCAAGTTCATATTGAAGAAGATGCTGCTAAATTGCTGCATGAAAAGAAAGTTTCTTTGGTTGATTTTAATAAAGCAGGAGTTCCATTAATTGAAATTGTAACAGAACCTTGTATCCGTCATATTGAAGATGCTTCAACTTATGCCCAATACATTCAAAGAATTGTTCAGAATTTAAAAATATCTGAAGCAAATCTAGAAAAAGGAGAGTTTAAGTCTGATGTGTCTGTATCACTCCGAAAAAAGCATAGTCGTAATTTAAATCCTCGAACCGAGATTAAAAACTTGAATTCTTTTAAGTTCATGGTTGATGCTTTAAAAGAGGAAATTGAAAAGCAACTGAATTATTTTATAGAACATAAAGAATTTAGACCAACACAAACTACAGTTTTATGGGATGCAGATTTAAAGCAAACCAAAACAATGCGAACAAAGGAGTTTGAAGCGGATTATAGATTTATTTCAGAACCAGATTTACCATTTGTAAATATCAAACAAGTTGTAGAAAGTATTGATGTGGATTTAAGCTCATTGCCTTTTGCAGTTGAATCTATTTTAATTAAAGGTGGAGTATTGCCTCAAGATGCAAAGTTTTTTACGGCAGATTCATTGCGCTCTAAAACTTTTGTAGCAATTCATAATGTTATTAAAGATGCTTCTTTTGTTGCTAAAACTTTGGTAAATACGATTGGTGCAGATCAATATGAAAGTATTCATAATGTGACTCAGTTAACAGAAATTTTCCAATTATTTAAAGAGGAAAAAATCACTTCAGTTTTGGTTCAAAGTGGAATACGATCATATTTGAAAGACAGTACTTTTGATTATAAAAAATACTTTGAACAGAATGCAATCTCTGAAGATAAAATTAGACAGGCGGTTCAAAAAGTAATTTCTAACAATGAAGTAATTGCAAATGACATTAAAGCAGGGAACCAAGGTAAGGCAGGTATTCTTGTCGGAAAAGTAATTGCTATCATTGGAAAAGGTGCTTCAGGGAAAGTCATCCGACAAGAAATTCTAAACAATCTTGCTAGAGCATCTCAAGTCCACGGAAACGAACCAAATACGAAAGCAAAAGCGACCAAAAACGAAAAACAAAAAAGTAAAGTAGAAGAAGAAATTTTACCTCAAATTCCGATTGTAATAAAAGAAGAATATAGGACACACACAATATCTCAATTATCAGAAAAATCGATAAGTGCTGAGGTTACTTTATCTGGTTGGGTGGCGAGTGTTCGTGATCATGGAGAATTAATTTTTATTGATTTACGAGACTCAAGTAATCAAGTTTTTCAGGTACGCTTGAGCAGAGAAACATTTCCTAATTTAGACGAATTGGTAAAGCTAAAACCAGAAACGGTAATTATGGTAACTGGTTCTGTAGTTCAAAGAAATGCAGATGATTACAATTCAAGTTTAAGAACAGGTACACTTGAGCTAGAAACAGCTACTTTAGAAATTTTAAACTTATCTAAAACACTTCCTTTTGAAATAAAAAGAGCGACTAAAACAAATGAAAATGTTCGTTTTCAATACAAGTTTTTAGATCACAGAAACGAGGATGTTCGAAAAGCAATTGTAAATCGTCATAAAGTCATTAAGCTTTTACGAGATATCCTAGATGAAGAACAATTTATAGAAATTGAAACGCCAATTTTAACAGCTGGTACAGATGAAGGGGCTAGAGAGTTTATTGTTCCTACAAGAAAACAAGCGGGTTCTTTTTACACACTTCCTCAAGCTCCTCAGCAGTTCAAACAAATGTTAATGGTCGGTGGATTTGAGAAATATTTTCAAATTGCGCGTTGTTTTAGAGACGAAGATTCACGTGGTGATCGTCAACCAGAATTTACACAGTTAGACATCGAAATGGCCTATGCTAGCATGCAGCAAATTATTGATTTAAACACCAAAATGTTTAATGAAGTTGTGAGGAAAATCTATGGTAAAAAATGGATTTTACATCCTTTTGAAGTGATTACTTATAAAGAAGCCATGGACAAGTATGGTTGTGACAGACCAGATTTACGATATGGCCTGCAAATGCAAGATATTACTGATATTGTAAAAGATACTACTTTTCAAGTTTTTAGCAAACCAATAGAAGAAGGTGGAATTGTAAAATGTATCAAAGTTTCAGCTAAAGAGCAGGGAAATAAAAGAATGTCTAAAGGGCAGATTGAAAATTTAACGGCAATTGCGCAACAAAATGGTCTAGGGGGGTTGGCATACATCATTGTCAATGAACATGATCTACAATCGCCAATTATTAAATTCTTAGGGGAAGAGATTGCTGCTAATATTATAAAAGCAACAGCAGCGAAAATTGGAGATATTGTCTTTTTCTCCGCTGCAAATTATACAATAGCAAATAAAGCTTTAGATGCTGTCCGTCAAGAGATGGGGCGTATTTTAAAACTCATCAACCCAAAAGAATTGTGTCCGGCTTGGGTAGTCGATTTTCCAATGTTTGAAAAGACAGAGGAAGGAAGATGGACGTTTACACACAATCCATTTTCAATGCCAGCGATCTATGATTTAGAAAAACATATGCATGGGCAGGGAGAAGTAATTGGAACTATTATTGCTCAACAATACGATTTAATTTTGAATGGTTTCGAGATTGGTGGAGGCTCAGTTCGAGCTCACAAAGCAGAAATATTAGAAGCAACCTATAAAAATATGGGCTATTCTAAAGAAGAAATGATCAAAAGTGTTGGAACCATGTACAAAGCATTTCAATATGGAGCTCCACCTCATGGAGGAATTGCTTGGGGGGTAGATCGTTTAATGATGATATTAGAAAAGAAAGCATCTATCAGAGAAGTAATGGCGTTCCCAAAAACAGGAACTTCAGAAGATTTATTATTTAATGCACCTTCTTTACTCTCAGACAAAAAAGTAGAAGAGATGAATGTAAAGATTATGAGATAAAAGTTTAAGATAAAATTTGTTTAATCAAAAATCTATCTTATTTTTGTACCATAATTATGAAAAATAATACAATTATTACTTGGTGGTGGAGCTCTCTTATTTAATAAGTGAGAAGAAACCTATATGTATAAAATATACTAAAAAAGGCTTATCTCACGATAAGCCTTTTTTTTGTTGAGATTTGTTATTAACAAATAAAAAAAATGATATTAATTTTTAGCGAAAAATGAAAAAAATAAAGTTTAAAACTATTCATAAAACTAAAATAGCAGATACAGTTACACCTGTAGGTTTGTACTTGCGTTTTAGAGATACATTCGCAAATACATTGCTATTAGAGAGTTCGGACTATCATAGTAAAGAAGAAAGTTTTTCTTTTGTAGCTATTGATCCTGTGGTAACTATTAAAGCAGAAAATCATCATTTAATTTTTTCTCACAAAGGAGTTGAGCTAAAAAATGAAAAAATTGGAAGAAATTTTAATGCTATTTTTGAAAGTTACAGTCAATCAATTGATTTAGCTTGTCCGGCTGAATTAAAATCATTTAACGGATTATATGGATATACAACTTATGATGCTGTTCAGTATTTTGAAAATATAGCGTTACATGTAGATGCTTCTCCCTCAGAAATTCCTTTGATGCAGTATAGCTTTTACAGATTTATCATTGCTATTAATCATTTTAATGACGAAATGACGTTGATAGAAAATATTGAAGAAGGAACAGCTTCGCGTATTAAAGAAATTCAAACCATCATAGATTCTCAGTCATTCAATACTCAAAAATTTGAAATTACAGGAGAGGAGACTTCTAATTGCACCAACGAAGATTTTAAAGAGTATGTTGTAAAAGCAAAATCACATTGTAAGCGAGGAGATGTTTTTCAATTGGTGTTATCGAGACAATTTCAACAAAAATTTAAGGGGGATGAATTCAATGTTTACAGAGCGCTTCGTTCTATAAACCCTTCGCCATATTTATTTTATTTTGATTATGGTTCTTTTAAGCTGATGGGATCTTCTCCTGAGGCACAAATTAAAATTTCTGATGGGAAAGCCATTATTAATCCAATTGCGGGAACTTTTAGGAGAACTGGAGACATGGCAGAAGATCTTAAATTAGGTAAAAAATTATCAGCCGATAAAAAAGAAACCGCTGAACATGTGATGTTGGTAGATTTAGCTCGAAATGATTTGAGTAAACATGCAGATAATGTAACTGTTGATGTTTTTAAAGAAGTACAATATTTTAGTCATGTTATTCATTTGGTATCAACCGTTTCTGGACAATTAAAAGGAAGCCCTATAGAAATTGTAGGTGATACTTTTCCTGCAGGAACCCTAAGTGGAGCTCCAAAATACAAAGCCATGCAATTGATTGATTTGTATGAAAATCAATCTCGTGGATTTTATGGAGGTGCCGTAGGAATCATTGGATTGGATGGTTCCGTTAATTTGGCAATTGCAATTCGGTCTTTTGTTAGTAAAAATAATGTTTTGTATTACCAAGCAGGAGCAGGAATAGTCATTCATTCTGATGAAGAAAAAGAATTACAGGAAGTAAATAACAAGTTAGCAGCGTTAAATAAGGCGTTGATTTTAGCAGAAAACATTTAGTATGAAAATATTAATTTTAGATAATTACGATTCGTTTACCTACAATCTAGTTCATATGGTTGAGAAAATTACAGGGAATTTTCCTTCGGTTTTTAGAAACAATGAGATTACTGTTGAAGAGGTCAATTATTATGATATGATAATGCTGTCTCCAGGGCCTGGTATACCAGATGAAGCAGGTATTTTAAAAGCAGTGATTAAAAGATACGCAGGAATAAAACCAATTTTTGGAGTTTGTTTGGGATTACAAGCTATTACAGAGGTTTTTGGTGGGAAAATCATCAATTTAGAGGATGTTTTTCATGGTGTGGCTACAGAAATGATTGTAACGGATCCTAGTGCAACTATATTCAAAGAGGTTTCTAAAAGTTTTTTAGCAGCACGTTACCATTCTTGGGCGGCAACAGATGAGGGATTTCCAAAAGAATTAAAAGTAACAGCAAGAGATGAAGATGGATTAATCCAAGCAATTGAACATTCAATATTTCCAATTTCAGCAGTTCAATTTCATCCAGAATCTATATTAACGGATGTTGGAGAGCAATTAGTTACTAATTTTATCAATGCAAATTCAATATGAAAGCAATTTTAAATAGGCTGTATAATCACGAAAAATTATCGAGATCAGAAGCAAAAAAAGTTTTAATTGATATTGCTTCAGAGAAATATAATGATGCTCATTTGGCTTCATTTATGACCGTTTTTATGATGCGCCCAATTACGGTTGATGAACTTTCTGGTTTTAGAGATGCTTTAAAAGAGCTCTCCATAAAAATAGATTTATCAGATTACAATACCATTGATATTGTGGGTACAGGAGGAGATGGAAAAGATACATTTAACATTTCTACAATAACTTCTTTCATTGTTGCGGGAACCGGACAAAAAGTTGCAAAACATGGCAATTATTCTGTGTCTTCGCAATCTGGTTCTTCAGATATGTTGGCTAGTTTTGGCTACCAATTTACCAACGACGAAAGTACTTTGAGAGCACATTTAGAAAACGCAAATATTTGCTTTTTACATGCCCCAAAATTTCATCCAGCAATGAAAGCTGTTGGACCCACGAGAAAGGCGTTGGCATTAAAAACATTTTTTAATATGCTAGGACCGTTGGTAAATCCAAGTTCGCCAAAAAACCAATTATTAGGAACTTTTAATTTAGAAATTGCCCGTTTGTATAATTATATTTTGCAAGAAGAAGATATTAACTATGGTATTATTCATGCACTAGACGGTTATGACGAAATCTCATTAACAAGCGGATTTAAATTATTTACTAAAAACGGAGAACAAATAGTGAATCCGGAAGATTTAGGTCAAAAAAGAATTCAACAATCAGAAATTTTTGGAGGGAATTCAGTTTCAGATGCTGCTAAAATTTTTAAAACAATTATAGAGGGAAATGGAACAGAAGCGCAGAATAATGTGGTGTTAACAAATGCTGCTTTTGCCCTAAAAATTATAGATGAAACAAAAAGTTTTGAAACTGCTTTTTCACAAGCAAAAGATTCGCTTTTTGGTTTAAAAGCAAAACAAACTTTAGAGAAATTAGTGCGTATTTAAAATGAATAATAATAATATACAAAAGTCATTATATGACAATTTTAGAAAAAATAATAGCATTTAAAAAGAAGGAAATTGCGAAGATAAAGGCAGAAGTTCCTGTGAAGAAATTAGTTGAAAGTCCGAGTTTTGGAAGAACCGTTTTTTCATTAAAAAAGTCATTGTTAGAAGTCGGTTCTACAGGAATTATAGCCGAGTTCAAACGTCAATCACCCTCTAAAGGGATCATAAATGACAAAGCAACAATTGCAGACGTTACTAATGGATATTTAGATGCGAACGTTGCGGCTCAATCGATATTAACAGATACCTCTTTTTTTGGAGGGACAATGGCAGATTTAATGGAGGCAAGATGTATCAATCAACAAAAACCTATTCTTAGAAAAGATTTTATTGTTGATGGATTTCAAATTGTTGAAGCCAAAGCAATTGGAGCTGATGTAATTTTATTAATAGCCGCTTGTTTGACTGAGAAGGAATTGAAAAATTATGGTCAGTTGGCAACCGATCTAGGCATGGAAGTTCTATATGAAGTTCATACACAGCAAGATCTTAATAAAATTAATGATTTAGATGATAAAATTATAGGAATCAACAACAGAAATTTAAAGACTTTTGAGGTTGATTTAGAGCACTCTATTAAATTAGCAAGCCAAATTCCAACTACTTGTTTAAAAATTTCTGAAAGCGGTATTTCTGATCCAAGAATTATTTCAGGGTTAAAGGAATATGGATTTCAAGGATTTTTAATAGGAGAAAATTTTATGAACCAAGAAAATCCAGGTGAAGCTTGTCAAGCTTTTATCAACCAAATTAGATAACTATGAAATTGAAAGTTTGTGGAATGAAGTTTATAGAAAATGTGCAACAAGTTGCAGATTTACAACCTGATTATTTAGGGTTTATTTTCTATGAAAAATCCAAAAGAAATTTTGAGGGTATTATTCCAGAACTACCAAGATCGATAAAAAAAACGGGTGTTTTTGTAAATGAGCATATAGAAATTGTAATTTCTTTAGTTGAGGAGTATCAGTTAGATGCAATACAATTGCATGGAGATGAGTCTGTAGAATATGTCAAAGAATTACAAATTCAATTAGCTCAAAGAAGGGCCCTGTTTATTGAAGAAAACAAACAACAGAAGAAGAAAAAAAACAGACATTTCATTGCTGATGAAAAAGTTGAAATTATCAAAGTATTCGGTATAAAAGATACATTTGATTTTGATCTTTTAACTCCTTTTTTAGACCTTGTAGATTATTTCTTATTTGATACAAAAGGAAAAGAAAAAGGAGGAAATGGAGTTCAGTTTGATTGGCAAGTTTTAAAAGAATATCCTTTTGAAAAACCATTTTTTCTAAGCGGAGGTATTGGATTAAAAGATATTGAAGCAGTTCAAAAAATGATCAATTCTGATTTGCCAATTTATGCATTAGACGTAAACAGTAAGTTTGAAATCGAACCAGGATTAAAAAATGTAAATGAAGTAAAAAACTTCAAAAATAAATTATAATATGAAATCAAAATTTCACCCAGACAAAAACGGATATTTTGGACAATTTGGAGGTGCATTTATTCCAGAATTATTACATCCAAATGTTCAGGAATTAGCAGATAATTATATTCAAATTATTGAATCTGAAGAATTTCAAATTGAATACAAATCGTTGTTAAAAGATTATGTTGGTAGACCAACACCTCTGTATTTGGCGAAACGTTTATCTGAAAAATATGGAGCTACTATTTATCTTAAACGAGAGGATTTAAATCATACAGGAGCCCATAAAGTAAACAATACTGTTGGTCAAATTTTAATTGCAAAAAAACTAGGAAAGACTAAAATTATTGCAGAAACAGGAGCTGGCCAGCACGGAGTAGCTACGGCAACAGTCTGTGCATTAATGGGCTTGGAGTGTACGGTTTTTATGGGTGAAAAAGACATTGTTCGGCAAGCCCCAAATGTTGCTAGAATGAAAATGTTGGGAGCAAAAGTAGTGCCAGCTACAAGCGGTTCTAAAACATTGAAAGATGCAACAAATGAAGCCATAAGATATTGGATTCAACATCCAGAAACCTTCTACTTAATAGGTTCTGTTGTTGGTCCAGCACCACATCCAGATATGGTTGCACGTTTGCAAGCTATTATTTCTGAAGAAATGAAATGGCAACTAAAAGAGAAAACAGGAAAAGAAAATCCAGATACAATTATAGCTTGTGTTGGTGGAGGTAGTAATGCAGCAGGAACTTTTTATCATTATTTAGATGATGAAAATGTAGAATTAATTGCTGTTGAAGCAGCAGGTTTGGGTGTGAAATCTGGTGAAAGTGCTGCCACTTCTCAACTAGGAGAAGTTGGTATCATTCATGGGAGTAAAACCATTTTAATGCAAGATGAATATGGGCAAATTAAAGAGCCGTATTCCATCTCTGCTGGCCTTGATTATCCTGGAGTTGGACCGTTACATGCTTTCTTGTACGAAAGTAAAAGAGCAAACTTTATGAATGCGACTGATAAAGAAGCCTTAGAAGCTGCATTTGAGTTGACAAAAATAGAGGGAATTATTCCTGCTCTAGAAACAGCACATGCTTTGGCTGTTTTACCAAAAATTAAGTTCACCAAAGATCAAGTTGTAGTGGTTAATTTATCGGGTAGAGGAGATAAAGATTTAGAAACTTATATCAAACATTTAGAAGAGTAGGCTATGAATTCGATTCAAGAATTATTTCAGAAAAAAGACAAAAACTTATTGTCTATTTATTTTACTTGTGGATATCCAAAATTAGAGGATACCACTAAAGTGATTTCAGTGTTAGAGAAAAATGGAGTCGACTTTATTGAAGTTGGTTTGCCCTATTCAGATCCTATGGCAGACGGACCAACAATACAAGAGAGTAGCCAGAAAGCATTAGAAAACGGAATTAATTTAGACATTGTTTTTGAACAATTAATAACTCTTAAAGGAACGAATAAAACACCCTTGGTTTTAATGGGGTATTTGAACCAGTTATTAAAATATGGAGAAGATAAATTTTGTCAAAAAGTGGTAGATTGTGGAATAGATACGCTGATAATTCCTGATTTACCAATGGTAGAATTTGAAAATCATTACCAAGAGTTATTTGATAAATATGGGATTACAAATGTATTTTTAATTACACCTCATACTTCAGACAATAGAATAAAAAAAATAGATTCTTTTACAAAAGCTTTTATATACGTGGTTGCTTCGGCTTCAATAACTGGTGCAAAAGGAGAGATTTCTGATACCCAAATGGACTATTTTAAAAGAATAAAAGCAATGAATTTAAGAAGTAAATTGATCATTGGTTTTGGTATTTCCGATAAATCTACTTTTACTACTGCATGTAAATATGCAAATGGAGCGATTATTGGCTCTGCATTTATTAAGAATTTAGGGAATCACGGTATTGCTAAAATTGATGATTTTATAAAACCAATTATTTCATAAATTAATTAGGCGAAATGTATTGAGTTTCGCTTTTTTTTGAGTTTTAAATTTGTTTGTTTAATTTACACGAATTAGTTTTATATCGAAAACTAAAACAGCACCTCCTGGTATAGAGCCGTTTCCATTCGGTCCGTATCCAAGATTAGATGGGATCGATAGGATGCCCTCTCCCCCTTCTTTAAAATACGTTATTCCTTCTGACCATCCGGCAATTACCCGGTTCAATCCAAAAGTAATACCGGTATCATTACTTTGGTCAAAAACAGTACCATCTAAAAGATACCCTTTGTAAGCTACAGTAACGTTAGAAGTACTTTTTGGCCTTGTGCCATTTCCTTCATTATTTATAACATAATACAAACCAGAACCACTCTTTGTTGCATTTAAGTTGTTGTCCTCTATATATTTGATAATATCTGCCTCAGTTTGAGGCTCAAAATTAGAATCATTATTGTTACAAGAAAGAAAAATAAATATGAATAAGAATAAATAGCGTAGTAGTGATTTCATTTTGATGTTTTTAATTTTAAACGAATATACTTTGATTATTTTAAAGTCTTTTAAAAAAATAAAAAGGATAAAATGAGCTTTGCTATTTCATTGTATTATTAAGATTTAAAAATCAAACTTATAGGTAACACCACCTAAAGCTTGAAACCCCTGTGTATTAAAATTTGCAAAACGTTGGTAATTTGTATTTAAAAGATTATTTAGTCTTAGAAAAAGAGTGAACTTATCATTGAAATGATATCCTCCGTTTACATTAATATCTACAAAAGATTGTAGTGTTTCTGATGAATTTGTTACACCATAAATAAGATCTTGTCTTTCACTATTATAAAATATATTCGAAAGAGCAAACCAGTTGTTATTTCTATATTTTGCTGAAAAAGTAGCCTCTATATTTGGTAGATTCCATGCTTTTAAAGAGTTTTCTAACGTATAAATATTATAAACTCCTTGAATACTAAAAGTTATTTCTTTTGAATAATCGTATTCTATTTCTGAAAATATTGAAGTCGTTTTGACATCATCATAATAGACCATAAAAGAGTTTCCGTATTCATACCCTTTTAAAATAGAACTATTCGTTCCATCATAGTTTGAGTCATTTCTGATAAATAAAGGTTTGTCTTCTTCTTTCTTAAAACTAGTTCTAAATTGAAAGCTTAGATCATTAATTATTTTTCCATTAAAACCAATAGTGAAATTAGATTTTTCTAAAGTTTGAGTCATAAAAAGTGTTGGTGAAACATACGGGTTTTTTTCAGTGAAACCTTTATACGTGTTAGAGTGTAAATCACCCGAGAAACCAACATTTAAGTGAAGATAATTTTTTATTAAGGGTCTTTGAATAGAGAAATTAGGTAGTATAAAAATATTATTTGCACTGTTTTTAGAATCTAAAGAGGCAATAAATTTCATACCTGCATTGAGAATGAATTTTTTATAGTTTATTTTATACTGAGGGTTTAGATCAATTGTTGTAATCGAATAT